>MVQK01000131.1 GCA_002067515.1 Pelotomaculum sp. PtaB.Bin013
CTGAATTCTGACTCCTGATCTATGTATTCAGCACTTTCTCATAAACTCCGGCTGTTTCTTTCGCCATCCGCGCACTGCTGTAATTCTCAACAATAAATTCCCGTAATAATAAACTCATGTGCCTTTTGGATTCCACAGGCAGGCATAAGAATTCTCTAATAGTATTTTCAAAATCTTGGACGGTGGCTTTATTATTAAACTGGCGCCCGGTAAAATTATCGTTGACAAACAAAGGCAGGCTGCCTTCCTGGATCAACCCCCCGTAACCTTCCCCACCAGCCAAAATAACATTCCTGCCGCTGGCCATAGCTTCCAGCGCCACCCTGCTGACACCGACAATCAAGTCGGCAGTTGCCATGATCTTGTTTATATCGGTGCGGGCGCCTAACAACCTGATCAGATCTGCGCCAGTTCTAGCATTTACAACCCTCGCTCTGTCCGCCACTTTCCAGGCGCATTTCCCGTCGCCCGCGATCAGCAGTCTAATAAACGGAAACTCGTCATATAGCCTGTCGCAAGCTTTGATAAGGTTTATCACCACCGGAGCCAGCAAGTCGTCAAGTCTGCTGACATAAAAAATCAGGGTTTTATCTGAACCGCCCTTTAGATCTGCAAATCCACCTACCGGTAATGCCGGATCAAAATTTTCAATATCAATTCCATTAGGAATTAAAATAATATTCGATTCCGCCAAGCCAAAGAATTTAATCATGTGTTCTTTTATATCTGAACTGACGACAATGGTCTTTTCTCCCCATCGGGAAAGATATCTTAAAAAAAAGCCTGTCGTGAACATAGCGTGGGCGGTAGTAATCATATGAATCCCGGTTAGCCGGCTGGCCAAATCAGAAACAAAAGCCGGAATGCGGGCATGAGCATGAACCAAATTGACGCTCTCAGACTTGATAATTGACCTTATTCCAACCACAGAACGGTACAAGGAATGGAGCCTGGAATTATCAAGCGGCAATCTATAATGCTTAATCCCATAACCGGCGATTGTTTTTTCAAAAACACCCCCGGCGGAAGCCATTATTACCCGGTATCCGAGCTCTTTCAAATGACGCGCCAAAACAACCGCATGGGTTTCCGCGCCGCCTATTTCCAAGCTCATCAGCGTTATTAATACTGTCACCGGCGCCACATTATTTTTCCACCTTCACATAGTTTGACCCAATCAGCCGTGTAATTAAAACAGCTATTTCAGCCCTGGTAAGATTAGCCTCGGACTTTAAAGAGCCATCTTCGTAACCTCTTATGATTCCGGCTGAAACAACCTTGGCCATTGCCGCTTTCGCCCAATCGGGGACAGTTCCGGCATCCTTGAAATCCAATACTTTATCGTCACCCGTAAATTTAATGGCATGATCCAGAATGACAGAGACCTCAGCCCTGGTTACCGGCCGATCAGGCTGAAAGGTCTGATCCGGGTATCCACTCACCACACCGCGCGCCACGGCTGTAGCCACGGCATTCTGCGCCCAGTCAGGCACTTCATCTTTAAAGTTCAGCTGACCTTCAACCGGCGTCCAATGCAACAGTCTCGCCAGCAAGGTGACAACCTGAGCGCGGGTAACCGGCTCCGCCGGATGATACAAACCGTCTTCGTAGCCTTGGATAATACCAGCCTCGGCCAATTCATTGATTTGATCATTGGCCCAGTTGTTTTCCGTATCTTTAAACAAACTTGCCGAACGGATAGGCACCTGCACGGTCAGGCCCTGATAACTCGCCTCCAGTATACCTTTTCCGCCGTCTTTCCCCGGGGAAAACACACCGTTGTTTACCGTACCGGTACTTGCGCGGACGGTTACATAACGGGCCTCCAGCGGCAGCACCTGACCGTCCCGGGTCACGACGGTAAAGGTTAGAGCCACCGGTTGGCCGCTGCCGGTTTTTATCACTTTCGGCTCAACTTGCAAAGCCTTGATCTCACCAGCCCCGATCACATGCACTTTTTTAGTTCCTTTCACAGCGCCGGAAGTAACCTCAATCACCACATCTCCACCGCTGCCGGCGCTGAAAACGCCATTTGCAATATTCCCTCCGCCACTGGCGCGCCAGTTAAGATTTGGCGGCTGCCAGGGATAATAGTGTGTGTCATAACCTTTCACTGTATAGCTGCTGTCAGTTCCGGCCAGGACCATATCCGGGCCGCTAATAATCAATCCTGCCGGCTCCCCGGGCGGCGCCGTGTTAAATATCCCCAAGCCGTCGGTTACCGGTCTTTGCCATCCTTCTTTGGGCTGGATAACAGCGGATATCCCTGTGTCACCAAGGTGTTTCGCCACCATGGTGGTAGAGCCGCCGCCGTCCAGGTTTAAAGCTGTATCAACGCCCATGGCCACCAGCAGCTCGGCCAGTTCTTCCTGTTCCAGGCCTCTGCTTTGATCGCTTTTTTCTACCGCGACCAGATAGAGAAGCTTCCCGTTATCAGATGACGCTACCGCCGTGCGAGAATTATTGCCTTTCAGTTCCTCCTGAAACGCGGCTACCTTCCCTTGCTGCACCAAAAAGCTGTTGCTGCCTGTGGAAAGTTTTATTTTTTCAAAAGCCGGGGTCGTTTGATAGCTAACCTTAACCTGCGAGCCGACCGGCATATTTTTAGACATGAAATCCGCGGCTTTACCGTGGCCCCATAGTATATAACCGTTGGCGGGAATCGGCAGCGGCGCCCCCGCCACAACCTGTTTCGTCACGACATTGTTTTCTACCACAGTTTCCACCGCGCCGGGCAACTGATCATCGCCACCCCGGCTGTATTGTCCCCAGTTCCGGTTGTACAAAGTAAGCTGGTCGGTGTCTGAGAGCCCGCCGTTTTCCAGATTGTAGAGCAGCTTATTCACGCCAAAAAGAGCGAAAGTGGTCCCGTTGGCGGCCTTTACTTCCCCGCTAAATTTAAAAAAGTCCATAAGCGGGCGCCCGTCCATGCCTAGGGCAAAAACCGGCATGTCACTGCGCATAATCGGGCTGGACACCAGTTCTCCATTCCTGACGATCATACCTAGCGGCTTGCCCTGGGCGATGATGAAAAAGCCGGCGTTTATCGCCGCCACCGCCCCGCTGCGCTCGGCCATTTTACCTACCTGCTGGGTACTTCCCAGCGTCCCGTCCGAACCGATCAAGCTATCTATCTTTACGTAAGGATTTCTTAAGTCGACCTGCAGAACCGACAGTCTGACCGGGTCGCCTTGCAGGTCCAGCGAATAATTAATCAAGGTTACACCTTCACTGATTGTTTCCTTTTGCCGGTTTTGCACGCTAAAAAAAGAACCCCGCGCCGGCAACTCGCCGGCGACGGCACTCGCGGCCGCCAGGCAAAACAAAATGGCAGCGGTCAATATAGACAAGACTATTCTCATGATCATCCTCATGCTGCGGCAACCCCCCGGGTTTAAACATTTTAGACCAAAAACTACATACATATCTAAATTCTATAAAACCGCCGCATTTCCTGCCATCAGACAACATATCCTTAACTGTTAGCATTTACCAACGCCAGCCCACGTATGATGTCGTAAATGCGAACAGCGCGATTTAGGCGCCGGTAAAAGCTATCAGTACTCTAATTTTTCCCGGCTTTATTAAATAAAAAGCTCCATCAAACGGTTCAGGTACCTGAAAGTCACTTGTCTAAGTTGTCTAACATAAGAATAATCCGGTTCAATGAACTTCGCAAACTGGTCCGGGGAGATGTTGTCATCCTCACTGATCCTGCGTATAACCTGAACACTGTCGGCATATTCGTTCGTCCCTCTCCGGGTCGTGGCAAAATACTTGAAGCCGGCTTCGCGTGCTATACGCAAAGAAGTGAGATTATAAGCCCCGAACGGCCAGGCCATAGTGTCAACCTGGTTATGCAAGTTGGCTTCGATCGTGGTGCGTGCCAGCAAAAAGTCTTCATATAACCTGCCGGCATATTCTTCCTCTGTTTCCCGCCGTCCCAACTCCGGTTGATAAGCCCTGGCAATCGTCGCCGGCTTCAGGCAAGTCCGCTCCTTGTTGGTATATACCGGGTAGTGCAAATCATACGTATGCGCCTGGATATCGATCAAGCCGCTTCCTTCCATCTCCCTCATCTCTTCCCAGGTGAGCATGGGCGGCGCATCCGGTCCAAAATACTGGTCCCTGTTGGCAATTAAAAAAATTGTGGCCGGCATGTTATATTTTTTTAAAATAGGGTAAGCTACTTTATAATCACCTTCATACCCGTCATCAAAGGTTATCACGAGTGCTTTTTCCGGCAACTTTTCGTTGGTTTGCATATGACTGATTAACTGTTTCAGAGGAATCACCTGATAGCCGTTGTCGTGCAGGAACTCCATTTCCGCCGCGAAGCTGGCCCCGGAAGTCAGATCCCTATTGCGGTCCGTGATATTTTCCGCTGATATATCATGGTAAATCAACACTGGAATGCGCTGGTTCTGTTTGGTCAAACCAGCCAATACCGCCATCCAGGCCGCAAATATTAAGCATATCAGCACAATTCCGGCAGTCAGCAAGCGCAGTTTTTTTACAACCGCTTCCCTTCTCAATGTTTTATGCCTCCCGGCTGCTTTTAGTAAATTTTTGCTTAACAAAATCCCAAAGCCGACGGGCCTCCTCAATACGTAGAACCGTAAGCGCAGCTAGATAGACTACCAGACCGGCTGTCGCAACCAAGCCAACTTGCCCTGCCAGTGTGATCGTTCCCGACGCGGCAGGCAGGTTTAACCAACTAGACATAGCCTCAATGGCGCCGCCCATTGCTAGAGAAGCGAGCATGACGAACAATATAAACCGCCACATGCCCGGCGCCCACATGCCGCCAAGCCGCCTGTTCAAGAAAAAGGTCAACAGGATCATATCGACCAGCGCGGCGATGGAGTTAGCCAGGGCGAGGCCACCGTGCCGCAGGGAGCCAATCAAAGCCAGGCTAAACCCTAGGTTGACCAGCACGGCTATAGCGCTAAGGACCATCGGAGTGCGGGTATCCTGCAAAGAAAAAAAGCCTCGCGTCAAGATAAACTCACCTGCCTGACCGACCAGGCCAAAAGCGTAAAAAAACAGGGCGATAGCAGTCATACCGGCTGCCCTGTCATCGAAAACACCCCGTTTAAAAAAAAGAGTTACCAGCGGCTCCCGCAGCACCAGCAGCACAATTGCCGACGGGACACAAGCCAGTACAACCAGCCGTAGTGAGCGGAGCACCCCCTCCCCCAAACCCCGCAGGTCTTTTTCGGCAGCCTTGCGGGTAAGAGAAGGAAATACCGCCGTCCCCACGGCAGTTACAAATAAGCCCAGTGGCATTTGAATCAGTCTGTTGGCGTAGTTTAAAGCGGCAATACTGCCTTCAGCTAAGCCGGAAGCCAAATAGCGGTCAATTAAAATATATGTTTCACTGATTGAAAATCCAATGGTTATCGGCAGTATCAGTTTGAAGATCTTTTTCAGGTCCGGGTGGTTTAAAGCCACACCGGGCCGGAAGCTAAATCCCACCCGCCGCAGAGCGGGCAGTTGCACGACCGCCCCCGCCACTCCGCCAACCAGCACTCCCAGAGTCATCCCGTATACACCCCAGAGACTACCCAGGGCCAGGACCGCGATAATAACCGCAATATTGGACAAAGGCCCGTTCAGGGCGGTTATCGCGAATACATTCCTGGCATTGAGCAGTCCGCTGAACAAGGCGGTAAGGCCGCTAAAAATCAAGAGCGGAAACATCCATCGGGTTAACGATATGGCCAGACTGAGTGTGTCCCCGGGAAAGCCGGGCGCCAGCAGTTTAACCAGCCAAGGAGCGAGAAGTAAGCCCAAAGCGGTAACTACTACTAGGAGCAGCAACAGCACATTAAAAAAAGTGCCGAACAGACCCCAAGCTTCGCGCTCCCGGCCAGCGGCGGCGTATTCTGAATAGATGGGCACAACCACTGTTGACAGCGCACCGGTAAATAGGTAAAACAAAACAGAGGGAAGTGAAAAGGCCACCAGGTAGGCGTCCATGGCGGAAGTTGCTCCAAACTGCCTGGCAATAACCATTTCACGCACCAGCGCCGTTAACTTGGACGCGACGTTAAACAGGACGAGGACAATGGCAGCCCGGGCTACCGCCCCGGTGACGAATGACAACGCCAACCGCCCCCTCTAAGTATTTTGCTGATT
>MVQK01000132.1 GCA_002067515.1 Pelotomaculum sp. PtaB.Bin013
CCATTTTACAAAAAGTAACTTTCACAATTCCAATCCCCCGGCACAATGTTTTTTCCGCCAAATTACCTCAGCCTCAGATAGTCTGATATATTCCGGCTGCAACCGTGATGGGCTGACACCCCTTCCGTTGTCAAACGCCACTAAACCTAGCTCAGCTACCGCGGCGCCCCTCGGGTAACTAGCAGCCAGCGGGGCAAATACCGCCATTTGCGCCAGGCCGGTTTTAAGCTGATCGCCATAAACCGGCAATCCGTCTCCTAAAAAAGTCACCGGCTTTTGGTAACCCGCTAACAATTTGATTAATTCCTCTATCCGCGCGGCTCTGGGACTCATCAACAGAACCGGAGCCATGCCGGAATAATCATATACAGCAGTGTATACTTCATTTTTCCGGGCGTTCAATACCGGACATATCAAACGGTTATGTCCGGCAAAGGCGTGAGCGAGGGTTTCCAGAGTAGAAATACCCGCTACCGGCAACTCCCATACCTGGGCCAAAGCCTTGGCGGTACTCATCCCAATCCGCAGGCCGGTGAAAGACCCCGGCCCGCTGGACACCGCTATACCGGTCAGGTCGCGGCGTTCAATCTCCGCATCTTCAAGTGCAGCCTTAATCATCGGAAGCAAATTTACAGAATGTGTCCGTTTATTTAGAACCATGCGCTCGGCCAGGATTCCCTCTCTACCGGCGACAGCAACCGCGGCCACCGGAGTGGCGGATTCAATCCCCAACACATACAAGACCCATCAACTCCTCAACCATGCCCGTCAAGTCATCTCCATATGGAACGAAAGAAATATTCCTGGCTTCCTCACTTTCCGGACTCCTGTCAATAAAGATATCCAGTCTAACGGCCGGGAGCAATTCCGCCACCCGCTCCGGCCACTCAATTACTGTTACACCGCTGCCGTAAAAATATTCTTCATAACCCAAATCTTCTAATTCCAGAGCGTCTTCCAGCCGGTAAAAATCCATATGATAAAGAGGCAGCCGGCCCAGATACTCATTGATGATGGTAAAAGTGGGACTGGTCACCGGCCCGTCGACCCCCATGCCACAAGCCACTCCCTGGGCAAACCGGGTCTTTCCGGCCCCAAGGTCGCCATTCAGACATACCACGTCGCCCGGACGCAACAACGCGCCCAGTTTTTTTCCCACACAGGCGGTTTCCTTTGGTGTCGTAGTTTTAATTACAGGCAACACGTTCACCCCGATATCAAAACACCCCTACCCGAAAGAGGGCGAAAACATTAAATATTATAATAAAAGCTTGCATTTTATACGTTTCATTATAACAAAAGTTTGTCCAAACAACAAAAAACCCTTCCACTATTGGAAGGAGATTAAAAGAAAATAAAAATTCTGCTTACTCAACCGCTTGCAGCCGTTTTTCCAAAAGCAGGGCAATCGCGGTCAAATCCCTTAAGGAATTCTTTTAGCTCGTCCACATCAAAAGGCTTGACAATACAGGTAAGCGCCCCTTTTTGCATAGCTTGTGAAACCGTTTCTTCCGAACTGAACGCAGTCATGATCACCACATTTGTTTCGGGGGCCAGCGCCTTAATTTTCTCCAAAGCCTCCAGCCCCCCCATCAAGGGCATCCGTACATCCATGAAGATTAAATCGGGACGGATGGAACGAGCCAAATCAACTGCTTCAAGTCCATTACCGGCGGTATGAGCCCGGTGACCCGAATCCCGAACGATAATTTCCAGCAAATAACGCACCCCGGCTTGGTCGTCTACAATTAGAACATCTAACGGCTCTCGTCGCATTTCATCACCTCCCGACAAAAATTTACATTATATAGCAATTAAGTTTAATAATCCAATTATATTCAATTCGACAACTAATTGCAATATTTCTAAGCAATTTTCTTAAATTTATTCAGAAATCCAAAACTTTTTCGCAGCAAATTTTTTTCAGTAGAAACTCTTATATGAGCGAATAAACTTTAACTCCGTCAATAAATACTTGTTCCACACGGCAAAGAAAATCAAAGGGATGTCGATCCATTACGACAAAATCGGCGTCTTTCGCCGGTTCCAAACTCCCCAGGCGATGATCCAACTTTAATATCTTCGCGGCATCTATGGTTACCGCCCGTAGAGCGGCGTCTACAGTTAAACCGCCTTTAACAGTCATGGCGGCGGAAACAGCCAGATACTGAATAGGCACAACCGGATGGTCGGTCATTATCGCAAAAAGCACTCCAGCCTCCGAGAGCACTCTGGCCGTTTGGAGGGTCAGTCCCTGCATTTCCACCTTGGCCCTGTTTGTGATCACCGGGCCGACGACGGCGGGAATCCTTAGCTCCGCCAGTTTCCGCGCTACGATATGGCCCTCGGTACAGTGCTCGACAACCAGATCCACCTGAAACTCCCGGGCAATGCGGACCGCTGTCATAATGTCGTCAGCGCGGTGGGCGTGCACCCGCAAGGGAATCTCCCGCTTCAGCACCCCGGCCAGCGCTTCCAGCTTCAGGTCTTTCTCAAACGCGGCTGCATTTTTAGCTATGCCTGAAGAAGACTTCTTCATGTATTCCTGCCCGCGCACCAGCGCTTCTCTTAAAATCGCCGCGGAAGCCATGCGGGTGGCGGGCGTCTTTTTTTCACGCCCGTAACTGCGTTTTGGATTTTCACCTAAAGCAGCCTTCAGGCCGACCGGAAAGCGGACGATCATATCATCTATCACCGTGCCGTGCGTTTTTACCGCCGCCATTTCGCCACCGATGATATTTGCGCTGCCGGGACCTGTCACAACAGTGGTGACCCCTCCCGCGAGAGCGTCGCGAAATCCCAGATCCGCCGGGTTGATCGCGTCAATGGCGCGCAAATGCGGAGTGACCGGGTCGGTGCTCTCGTTACAGTCGTCTCCCTCTTCCCGGTATATCTCTTCAACAATGCCGAGGTGGCTGTGCGCGTCAATCATCCCGGGCATAACCACCTTTCCAGATACATCAACGCTATCCGCGCCCCGGGGAATAACTATACCAGGCTCGACTCCATATATCTTGCCGTTATCCACCAGCAAAGTTCCCCTGTCTATTACGCGCCCCGCCATGGTAATAATCATGCCGCCTGCGACAGCCAGCATTTTTGCTTCACCTCCTCTTTGTTAAAAAAAGAACATCCTTACCGGATGTCCTTTTTTATAAATCCAACAAGCCGAGACTTATTTCCGCCGCCTGTTTCACTTTAACCATCATCTCACTGTCAAGAGACGTTATTTTTTCCAGAAGCCTGCTTTTGTCTATCGTCCTGATTTGTTCCAGCAGAATTACGGAATTTTTCCCCATTCCGCCCGGGTGGGCCGGCATCTCTACGTGCGTGGGAAGCTTGGCCTTGGCAATTTGGGAAGTAATCGCGGCAACAATGGTGGTGGGGCTGTACTGGTTTCCAATGTCGTTTTGTATTATCAGCACCGGCCTTGTACCCCCCTGTTCCGAGCCGACAACCGGGCTCAGATCAGCATAAAAAATATCACCCCGGCGGATCAGCATGGTTTATTTTACCTCCGTCCCCGGCAGTTCGAACTTTTGTGTGACTTCCGACTCCAAACGGTAATGCTCAATGGCAAGCGCGAGGTTGATATTAGCCATTTCCAGGTATCCTTTTTTCATTTGCTCAATAAATAACCGCCTTCTGCGATCTTCAATGTAAAGCTTCACGGCCTCGCGGATAATATCGCTCCGGCTAATTTGCTCGGCGGCTGCGATCCGGTCCGCCTCGGCCAGAAGTGAATCGGGCAAACTGACCATAATTTTCTTAAACCGTGACACTAACCGGACCCCCTTCCATGAAGCAATAACAGCGCATCAAGCTAGTGTTTCACCGCGCCACGGCCGCGCAACAGCGCCACTTTCCCGGTACGCACCATCTCCACAATACCGTAGTCTTCCAATGCCGCGCAAAACGCGTTTATTTTCTTCTCATCACCTAATATCTCTATTATCATTGTATCTTTGCTCACGTCAATAATATTGGCCCGGAATACCGAAACAAGATTGATTATATCCGACCTGCGGTCAACTTCAACATTCACCTTGATCAATGCAAGCTCACGGTCAACTGAATCTTCATACTTCAGTTCAACTATCTTAATGACATCGACCAGCTTAGACAGCTGCTTCATAACCTGATCCAAGATATAGTCATCCCCTTGAACGACAATGGTAATGCGTGTCACACCTGTTTCTTCAGTATATCCGGCAGCGATACTCTCAATGTTAAATACCCTCCTGCTGAGTAGGCCGGATATCCGGGCCAGGACGCCCGGTTTATTGGTTACCAACACTGCCAGAGTATGTCTCAAATCAAGCCCTCCCGCCCGACATTATTATCATTATAATACTACCATATAAAAGTAAACTTTATAACATAATAAAATTATTTGTTATACTACGTATTATACCATAATTAAGTATAAAAGTCCCTAATTCTTAAACTTATAAACAACCTGCGCGAAATATAGTACAACGACGATAAATGAGTTTATGTTATTATATATTTACGCAAAGTCCCGGAGGTCATTATGATCAGCTTAAATAAAATATCAATTTTCGAAGGTCTCGAGCAAGGCGAATTGGACGGGTTGCAAAGTGGGTTACCCATGAAAATTATTGAGATTTTATCCAACAGGCTTAAGCAGGCTAATAGACAGAGCGAGGAACTGGTGTTTTTAAACGCCCGTTCCCGGGTGATTTATAATTTAATCAGCCTGGCTAAAGAATACGGACGGCCGGAAAAAGGGGAAATAACCATATCACTGCAGTTGACTCATGCGGAACTCGCCAAGCTTGTCGGAATATCCAGGGAAACAATGACTAAAGTGCTCGCTGAACTGCAGGACAGCAATTTAATCAAAGTCACCCGAAAAAAGCTTCAAGTGACTAACCTGGACGATCTATGCCGGCAAGTGATGTAGCGGCAATTTTTATTGATATCCCCTTGTCAAAAGTACGCCGCCAGGTTAAAATAACTTAAGGTAAATATGATAACAAGGTACATGGATGTATCGAGGCCGAGGGTGTCCTCAAATGCCGTAATGACTTATGGCATTTGAGACACTTTTTATTTTAGCAAAAAAACAACAAGGAGGTTGTTTTGTGAAAAAAATTGAGGCCATTATCCGTCCGGAAAAGTTGGAAGAAGTAAAAGACGCCCTGGGCAAGTATAACATCCAAGGCTTGACAGTAAGCCAGGTGGTGGGCTGCGGATTGCAGAAAGGCAGGGTTGGCGTATATCGCGGCAATGAGTACAGTATCAACCTGTTGCCGAAAATCAAGCTGGAGATCGTTATCAGTGACTATCAGGTCGAGGACGTAGTGGACATTATCAAAGAAGCGGCATATACAGGCGCAATCGGTGACGGAAAGATTTTCATTTTGCCTGTGGAAAACGCTTTTCGCATCCGTACCGGCGAATCCGGTCAAGACGCGTTATAAAAAACACACAAGGTCAATGACGCCCTTGAAAAGTTTATTTGGGGCGTTTTCTTTTTATGGGAGGTGGTTTGTCTTGATAGACGATGACGATTTTAAAAAAATTGAAGCGCTGTTTGACAAAAGTTGCGATAACTGTCTGCTCACCCGCCAACACTGTTCAAGTTGCCGTATTAACAAATTAAGAGGGATTTTCAATCAATTTCAACAACCGGGAATTCGCGAAGTGTTCTTGATTAATATCAATGATTTAAGCATTTTATTGGACCTGGCCGAAAAAGCCGCCAATACCGGCGCGCAAAAACATGAAGTCGTTGATAAATGGCGGCGCGCAATAAGCAAAGATAAAGCCGCTGCTGCGATATAAGATACATGCAATTATAATATTTCAACAGGGACGTTAAACGGGCGAAGGCGCTCTTTTTAACCGGGATGACTTATGATCCCGGTCTTAAAGAGCGTTTTTATTTTGTTAAGGAGAGGCTGAACAGGTGTGACTTGCAGCCTGCCGTCGCCAACGGCAAACGCTCTATAGCAATAAATGGAAGGGGTAGAATATAATGACTGAAATCAATATGCAAGATCTTGCGTCCGGCGTGGATACCGTGTGGGTATTGCTCTGCGCGGCCCTGGTATTCTTTATGGAAGGCGGGTTCGCCTTCCTGGAAGCCGGTTTTATCCGC
>MVQK01000133.1 GCA_002067515.1 Pelotomaculum sp. PtaB.Bin013
TTGTTTACAGAATATTTCCAGCCCCGCTATGGATAAGGTAATGTTATTTTTTACTTTCCTCGGTTCAGTCGAATTTTACCTTATAACTATACCTGTTATTCTGGGAGTGCTGGTCTGGCGTCGCCGCTGGCATGAGTTTGGGGTAATATTATTTTCTGTAGCCGGCGCGCTGGTTCTTAATAATTTGTTGAAATTAGCTTTCCATCGCGTTCGACCCAATTTATATTTTATAAAAGAGACCGGATATAGTTTTCCCAGCGGCCATGCCATGATTACCACCGTTTTTTACGGTATAATATTATTTCTTGTTTTCCCGCTAGTCACATCCAGGGTATGGCGAAATATCCTGGTTGCATTGGCTATTTTTTTTACTATAGCTATTGGTGCAAGTCGGATCTATTTGGGAGTACATTACCCAAGCGATGTACTTGGGTCTTACCTGGCAGGCCTTTGCTGGCTAGCTGCTTCAATTATCATTATAAAATCACCATTCCGGTTACGCCTAAATCCGAGGGATACAGATGCGCATGGAATTGGAGAGTAGAATTACAACTCGAAACCCCAAAAGAGGTGTTAATTAATGTGGAATATTATTTTACTTGGCCTGGTAAGCCTGTTTACCGATATCAGCAGTGAAATGATTTACCCATTAGTCCCCCTCTACCTGGTTGGGATATTGGGCGCTACTCCGGCCATTGTAGGTCTTATCGAGGGTATTGCCGAAAGCCTGGCTAGCCTTTTGAAAGTTTTTTCCGGCGCTGTTTCAGATAAATTTCAGAAGAGAAAGCCACTTGCCATCTTTGGTTACGGGTTGTCAGGACTTTTTAAAATTCCAATAATTCTTGCCGTCTCCTGGACCTGGGTACTATGGGGGAGGATCGGCGACCGTTTCGGCAAGGGTGTGCGCACAGCGCCGCGAGACGCGTTAATTGCCGAGTCTGCTAATCCGGAAAAAATGGGCTGGTCATTCGGGTTGCATCGCATGTTGGATACTCTGGGCGCGGTAATCGGTGTTGCCCTGGCTTTTTATTTCTTCACTAAATACGAGGGCAATTACAAAGCCGTTTTCATCTGGTCATTAGTACCGGCATCCCTGGGTGTAGGCCTTCTATTCCTAATAAGGGAAATGAAGGCGAAAAATGAAAAATTGAAAAAACATTTCTCGGCAAACTGGCGCTCTCTTCATCCGCGTCTGAAAAAATTTTTAATAGTAGTGTTCCTTTTCGCTCTGGGCAACTCTTCCAACCAATTTCTTTTACTACGTGCAAGCGAATTGGGTTACAGTGCCCAATCCATCATCCTTCTCTATTTAGTATTTAATGTTATCTATGCGCTGGCCGCTTTTCCGGCCGGAGCACTTTCCGACCGGGTTGGACGCCGGGCTCTTCTGGTGGCCGGCTACCTTTTTTACGGCTTGGTTTACCTGGGATTCGCAATCGTGTCAAAGGGACAGTACTTATGGCTTCTCTTTGGCTTTTACGGGGTTTACAACGCTGTTACCGAAGGCGTGGAAAAAGCTTTGGTAGCTGAAGTTTCTCCTGACGAACAGAAGGCCACCCTGCTCGGGCTGCACGCAACCCTGGTCGGAATCGGGCTCCTCCCAGCCTCGATCATCGGCGGCGCTCTTTGGAAATACTTCGGGCCTAGCGCTACTTTCTATTTCGGTGGTTTTATGGGGCTATTGGCGGCGGCCGGGCTAGCTGTTGTTTTAGCCGGCGAAAATAATGAAGCTGTACAATAAATACATGTATAGCTAACAAGCTTGGAATACACCGACTTATTCATTTGTAATACAGGAGGCGACCCCTACGGGATTTTCCGCAGAGGCCGCCTCTTTAAACCAAAGTCGCTTATTAAAATTTTAGATTAACGGACAATCATGGCGACATAGCCCACAATAAGGAGGGCAACAATGTTGACCACCTTGATCATCGGGTTGATGGCCGGCCCGGCGGTGTCCTTGCAGGGGTCGCCCACCGTGTCTCCGGTAACCGCCGCCGCGTGGGCCGGCGTGCCTTTCCCGCCGTACTGCCCCTCTTCGATGTACTTCTTGGCGTTATCCCAGGCTCCGCCGCCGGCCGTGAGCAGGACCGCTAAGAAGAGCCCGGTGATAATCACGCCCATCAACATGCCTCCCAGCGCCTTTGCTCCCAGCAAGAAGCCAACCAGCAAGGGGACGATAACCGGGATCAATCCAGGAACCATCATTTCTTTAATAGCACGCTTGGTGACAATATCGACGCAGCGTCCATATTCGGGCCGCGCCTTGCCTTCCATCAGGCCTTTAATTTCTTTAAACTGACGGCGCACCTCGTTAACTACCTCGTAGGCCGCCCGCCCGACGGCGCCCATGGCCAGCGCGGAGAAGATGAAGGGTAAAGCGCCGCCGATTAATAGGCCGGCCAGCACCCAGGGATCTTCCACTAAGAAGCTGATCTTTTCCAAGATGCCTGCCTCAAGCCGAACCCGGGTGATTTCCTGGGTATACGCCGAAAACAGGACGATGGCCGCCAATCCCGCCGATCCGATGGCGTAGCCTTTGGTCACGGCCTTGGTGGTGTTGCCTACCGCGTCCAACGGGTCGGTAATGTTGCGGACTTCCGGCGGCAGTTCGGCCATCTCAGCGATGCCGCCGGCGTTGTCGGTGATCGGGCCGTAAGAGTCGATGGCCACGATGATCCCGGTCATCGAGAGCATCGCCATAGAGGCGATGCCAATCCCGTAAAGGCCGCCAATTACGTAGGATACCAGGATCCCGGCGACAATGGTGAGAGCCGGCGAAATACTGGCTTCCATTGCCACCGACAGGCCGCTGATGATGTTGGTGGCGTGGCCGGACTGCGAGGCCCTGGCAATGGACTTAACCGGGCGGAAACGCTTGGAGGTATAGTAATCAGTCAGGAAGACGATGATTAACGTGACTGCCACGCCCACCAGCGCCGCGTAGAAAAACCGGGGCGAGCCGAAAATATAGGTGGTGGCCGGGTAAAACCCGATCAGGGCGATTATCGCCGCCGCTGCCAGGCCCTTGTAAAGGGCGGTCATGATTTCCTGTCCCTGGCTCAAACGGACGAAATAGCTGCCGATGATCGTGGCGATTATGGCGATACCCCCCAAGACCAGGGGATAGATGATATACTGCTCCTTGCCGGGGAAAAAGAGCTGTCCCAGCAGCATGGCCCCGATGGCCGTGATGGCGTAAGTCTCGAAGAGGTCAGCGGCCATACCGGCACAGTCACCCACGTTATCGCCCACATTGTCGGCTACGACAGCCGGGTTGCGCGGGTCGTCTTCCGGGATGCCGGCTTCCACCTTGCCAACCAGATCGGCGCCGACGTCGGCGCTCTTAGTATAGATGCCGCCACCCAAACGGGCGAAAACGCTGATCAAGCTGCCGCCAAAACCAAGGCCGATCAGGTAATTCGGGTCCCTGAACAGTGCGTACATCCCGGCTACGCCCAGCAGCCCCAGGCTCACGCACATCAGGCCGGTGACAGCGCCGCCCTTAAAGGCTACCACAAGGGCAAAGGGCAGGCCCTTTTTGGCCGCCTCGCCGACACGCAGGTTGCTCCGCACCGCCACGTTCATCCCGACATAGCCGCACAGGCTGGAGAAAACTGCCCCGATGATAAAGCCCAAGGTAGTGATCCAGCCCAATCCGAAATAAAGAATAATAACAATGATAATCCCGACAACCGCGATGGTCTTATACTGGCGGTTCAAGTAGGCCATAGCGCCTTCCTGGATCGCGCCGGAGATCTCGATCATTCGCTTCGAGCCGGGCGGCTGCCTCAAAACCCAAACGGTGAGGTAACCGGCAAACAAAATACCGATTACGGCCGCGCAAACTGCATATAAAGGAAACGCCGCGTTTTCCACTTGCAATACACCACCTTTTCATTTTTTTAAGATTTTTAACATATAGGATTAAGAAATCAATTATCACCTCCTTAAAAATTTTGGACTGCTAACAAACTGTAACTTTCACCCCCCCTCGTGTTCGCAATTGAGTTCGATAAGGACCTATAAAAAACAAAAACCCCCACCCGAAGGTAGGAGTCATCAGCTTTTTAAGGCTCAGGCGAACTCCATCGCCCCCCGCAGCGGGGATATTACTTTGTTTAAAAAATAAAAACCCCTACCATCACCGGTAGGAGCCATTAGCGATTCGCGTTTGGCGAGCTCCATCGCCATATATTATTATAACATATATAACATACCTTCTAAAAATATGTCAATTCATAATTTGATCTTGATTTGATAAAATTAATTTGACAAAAGAATTTTTCCCATGGTATATTAAAATAGTTGTTGTAAGTAGTATTTATACGTTATTTTTCCTTTTTCCGAGGCGATGGGGTTCGCCTTATGCCTGTGAGTGGCTAATGACTCCTACTTTCTAAAAGTAGGGGTTTTTTATTGCCAATAATTAAAACGTTCAAAGGAGGTTGGAAGTAGCTATAAAAATTATTGAATTTGATGTAAGGAAGAAAAAATAGTGGCTGTCGCCGAGCCCAAAAGGAGTGGAGCATAGTATGTTTAAGCACATTATGGTTGCCTTCGATAATTCCGTGTATGCGCAAAAGGCTTTGGACAAGGGTCTGGCCCTGGCAGAGGCCAGCGGCGCCTTTCTTGAACTAATTACTGTTGTTCAATTACCGGACTATGCCGAAACTATTGATGAAGTAAACGAGATGATCAGTGATGGAAAGAAATTTTACCAGCCTGCTCATGAGCATGCAGCTAATGAAGCGCAAAAGAGGGGCATTAAATTTGCCTCTAATATGCTCCACGGACACATTGGCGAAACCTTGGTAAAATATGCAAAAGACAATGTGGTTGACCTGATTTTAATGGGCTCGCATGGCCGCAGCGTGGTTGGCAGGCTTCTCTTGGGCAGTGTTTCGAATTATGTGGTGAAGCATGCCAGGTGTCCGGTTCTGATTGTAAGAGAATAAAAAAAGAATATAGATAATTAACTAAATAGAATTATTTTCCAAAAGTAAGTGCTTTTAATTCCGGGATGATCCAGGTTATTGAATGAGTAAAGAGTAATAATAATAAATTAATGTAGAATTGGTGCCGCATGCTGGAACTTTAACGGATCTTAATAGGCTGAATGAAAGGTGAACGATAATATGGAACAAATCTTTATGCTGGCTTCTTTTTGGCTTGGACTAGCCGTTTTTTCCGCTGTCATCGCCTATCACCTGCGCATTTCAATTGCGTTAGTAGAAATATGCGTTGGGGTAATCACTGCGGCTGTAGCTGCTTACTTTGGCATGACTGAAGCGTTAGGCGCTAATCAGGAATGGTTGCGCTTTCTCGCTTCATCCGGAGCTGTTTTGCTGACTTTCTTGGCCGGTGCCGAACTTGAAAAAGAAGTACTACAAAAAAAGTTGAAAGAAGTAACGGTTGTCGGCCTGGTCGGCTTTTTCGCGCCTTTTCTTGGTTGCACAGCGATAGCATATTATGCGCTTGGCTGGACATTGCAGGCTAGTTTGTTAGGTGGCGTGGCACTCTCCACGACATCAATGGCAGTTGTCTACGCGGTCATGCTGGAAACCGGCTTCAACAAGACTGAATTTGGCAAGGGAATTCTAGGTGCTTGTTTTATAAATGACCTTGGAACAGTTATAGCCCTTGGCCTCTTATTTGCCCCGTTTACCTACAGGACTGTTATTTTTATTATTGTTACTGCTGCTGTATTGTTCCTGTTGCCCTTTCTCACCCGCTGGCTGACCCGTATCTATGCATACAGAACTGCCGCTATCAGGGCGAAATGGGTCATACTCGTCCTTTTTGGCTTAGGTACTTTGGCTTATTGGTCAGGAAGTGAGGCGGTGCTTCCCGCATACCTAATTGGTATGATTCTGGCCGAATTCTCCAATGAAGACACCTTTTGGCTGCGAAGACTACGGACTTTGACCGTGGGATTTCTCACCCCATTTTATTTCATTCGCGCGGGCACACTTGTTTCTTTATCTGCCTTGATTGCAGCCCCATTGGCCTTCCTGGTGTTGCTAGGAGGCAAAGTGGTGTCGAAGATTTTCGGTTTATATCCATTTATTGGGCTGTTCCGGC
>MVQK01000134.1 GCA_002067515.1 Pelotomaculum sp. PtaB.Bin013
ATTTGACCCCTGGTCGGTCTAATGGATACTTCCGGGTCAACTAAACCGGTGGGGCGAATGATCTGCTCGACCACCCGAGCGCTGTTTTTCAATTCGTAAGGTCCTGGCGTGGCGGAAGTGTAAACAACTTGATTCAACCTCTCCACAAATTCCGGAAAGGTCAGCGGACGGTTGTCGAAAGCGGAAGGCAGCCGGAAGCCGTGCTCCACCAGGGACTGCTTGCGGGAGCGGTCCCCTTCGTACATGCCGCCCACCTGTGGTACCGCCACGTGGGACTCGTCAATAAACACGATAAAATCCTTGGGAAAGTAGTCCAGCAGGGTATAGGGAGCCTGTCCCGGCGCTCTTCCCGTCAGATGCCGCGAATAGTTTTCAATCCCGCTGCAGAACCCCATTTGCCGCATCATTTCAAGATCGTAGTTGGTGCGCTGCTCCAAACGTTGCGCTTCAAGCAGTTTTTCTTTAGAGCGCAACTCGGTCAGCCGCTTTTCCAACTCAGCTTCTATGGATACGATAGCCCGGTCCATCCTCTCCCTGGAGGTGGCGTAGTGGCTTGCCGGAAAGATAGACACGTGCTTACGCTCCCCGATTATTTCCCCGGTCAGCACATCGAACTCGAGCATCTTTTCCACTTCGTCACCGAAAAAATCCACCCTGATTGCCTTTTCCGTGGCGGACACAGGGAAAATCTCCAACACGTCGCCCCGCACCCTGAACTTCCCCCGGATAAAATTAATATCGTTGCGCTCGTACTGGATGCTTACCAGTTTGCGCAAGACAGCGTCCCGGTCATAGCTCTCCCCCTGGCGCAGGGAGAGAACCAGCGTGCTGTACTCCTCGGGATCACCCAGGCCGTAAATACAGGAAACACTGGCCACGATAATCACGTCCCGCCGCTCAAAGAGAGCGCAAGTGGCCGAGTGGCGCAGTTTATCTATTTCTTCATTGACGGACGAGTCCTTCTCAATGTAAGTATCGGTATGCGGAATATATGCTTCCGGCTGGTAGTAGTCATAATAGCTGACAAAATACTCCACCGCGTTGTCGGGAAAGAACTCTTTAAACTCCCCGCAAAGCTGGGCAGCCAGTGTCTTGTTCGGCGCCAGGATTAAGGCCGGCCGTTGGACAGCCTGGATCACCTGGGCTATTGTATAAGTTTTACCGGTACCGGTGGCGCCCAGCAAAACCTGCCCCCGATAACCCTTCTGCAAGCCGTCTACCAGGGCGGAGATAGCCTTGGGCTGGTCCCCCATGGGCTTATATTCCGATTTTAGCTGAAAAGGCCGCATTATTATACCTTCCAGATATTATTTTACATTACTAGTATACCACAAGTAACAAGACACCAAAAGTATGTTCTGCGCTAGAATATTCTATATAACTTTTAACTTGGCGATGACGCAAAATTTTTTGGATGGAAATCCCACTTAAAGAAAACATTTAAATTCCGAACTAGTAGGGGAATCAGATACATATGCCGGCAAACTAAACATTCACATACCATAATCCCTCACCGTATTTAGGTTAAAAAATTAATGATGAAAAAGTCACCTTAAATCAATACAGCATGTACATCATTATCAAGCTAAAAAATTTTCTACTTCTTTATTTAGGGGGTTGTTAAAAAGCCCCTTATTTTCTCTTTATATAGTAAAGGAGCAGTTTTCGAAAAGGCCTGTTATAGTTTCATTTGGGAAGGAGGTTTGGGACGAAGCGATTAAAACGGTAACAGTTGGATTAGGAGGGAAAATGTTATGCAAGAACAAATCAATCAGTATGCTACTGAAATCTTCCTCGCCGTTATAGGCATTCTAGTCGTACTGGCAAAAGCCTGGCTCAAGGACTTGAAGCAGAAGGCCGAGGCTTACCTGGAATTGAAAACGACGGCAGAGCAAAGAAAGACACTGAATCTCCTGGGGAAGGAGGCCTTTTCATTCGCTGAAACGGTTTATAAAGACTTGAATGGGGTAAGTAAACTGGAGCAGGCTAAAAAATACTTGGAAGAAAAAGCGGTGGCAGCCGGTATCAAGTTGACGGTTAATGAAATAAAGGCGGCTATTGAGGCAGCCTGGTTGGAGGACAAGAGGAAGGAATATCTGCACCGATGATCGCTACCGTGGTACCTGTTTTATGGCATAGCCATGGTAACAGGTAACATGCCGTGTTACCCGTGAAGGTAATTGTCAATTTACGGATAACTCCATCCGTTCTTTCACTCATGTCGTTGCTAGTAATCCACTATCACACATCTGGATAATAGAGCTCTGATAATACCTATTGCCTGCGAATCAGGGTCAAGGTTTATCGGGTTATTTTCAATACTAACGTTTTGTAAGTCGGGTAGACTTGATAGTGCCCCAATGTCACTGATATAGTTATCACTAAGATAAAGGTTCTGCAGCTTGGTCAAGCCTGTTAGCGCTTCTATTTCGCCAATCTGGTTCTTCTCAAGGTTAAGGATCCGCAGATCGGTCAGACCTGTTAGTATTCCTATAGCACTGATCTTATTACTATAAAGGGAAAGATGATGCAGGTTGGTCAACCTGGAAAGGCCATCAATATTGATGATCTGGTTATTATCAAGGTAAAGGGTTTGCAGGTTAGTTAAGCCGGATAGTGCCTCTATGTCACTGATTTGGTTATTACCGAGGTTAATAGTTTGAAGGTTGGTCAGGCCTGTTAACGCTCTTATATCGCTAATCTGGTTACTGCTAAGGTTGAGGGTTTGCAGGTTGGTTAATTTAGACAGCACCCCTATGTCACTGACATTGTTGTTAGTTAAATTAAGGGATTGCAGGTTGGCTGCATACTCAAGACCGGTTAGATTTTTGATTTTGTCGCTATACATAACGAATTCACCTGATGCGTTCAGGCTCGTTAAACCTAGCATTTCCGTTTCAGTTATATTACCTACCGGTATGTTTAAAGCTGCCCCGACAGCGGCCTCCAGAGTGGTGTCCGTGAAATGCACAACACCTGCCTTGCCAAAAGTACCGCTGATGGTACCGCTGGAGGTGCGGGTATAGGAGATTCCACCGGCAGTCTTCAGGTCAACACCGGCATTTATTGTGATCGTGTCGCCAACAGCCAGGTCAGCACCGGTAGCGTTGCCAACAGTGAGCACAAGGGTATTGGCGTCCGTCCATGTCCCGCTATAATTAGTACCGAATGACTTCCCGCCGAAATTGATTAATGCGTCTACACCCGCCTTGCTATTAACCGGGGGCTGGTTTATGTTTACGCTGAAGGTGATTGTAATACTGTCACCATTTCCCAATCCTATATTGTTCCCGCTGTCTGCCGCTATAATGCTATTTATAATCTTGGGTACCTGAACCGGGCTAAAACTGTCCATTGCAATTTCATCTGCCAGCGGGTCGGCATAATTTTCCCCCCAGGCCCAGACCGTGCCATCGCTCTTGAGAGCCAGGGAAAAGCGCTCGCCGGCCGCTACCTCCTCCACGTCAGTCATGCCTTGTAACCGCAAAGGGCCGTAACTGGAAGATGCTACCCCAACTTGGCCATTTTTATTTAACCCCCAGGCCCATACTGTGCCGTCTCCTTTAAGAGCTAGGACATGCGCCGCCCCGGCAGATACTGACACCACACCGGACAAACCCAGCACCTGCACTGGCACGCACCTATCTGTTTTTGTCCCGTCACCTAACTGGCCAAGATAATTTTGACCCCAAGCCCATATTGTGCCATCGCTCTTACGAGCTAGGGAATATTCCCTCCTTGCAACTACCGATGTAATACCGGTCAGTCCTTCTACCTGCACTGGAGTGTACCTGTGTGCTTTTGTCCCATCGCCGAGTTGACCAAAATCATTTTCTCCCCAAGCCCAGACCGTGCCGTCACTCTTAACAGCCAGGGAATGCCCGGAGCCTGCGGCTATCGCTGCCACGTCAGTCAGGAATTGCACCTGCTGCGGGGTGTAGCTGTCCATTGTTGCACCACTGCCAAGTTGGCCAGAGGAATTATACCCCCAGGCCCAAACCGTACCGTCTTTTTTAAGCGCCAGGCTGTGAACTCCCCCGGCAACAACCGACACTACGTCGGACAAACCCGGTACTTGTACTGGATTGTACCTGTCTGTTGTTGTTCCGTCACCAAGCTGGCCACTCTCATTTTTGCCCCAAGCCCAAACCGTGCCGTCGTTCTTAAGGGCAAGCGAAAAAAAGTCACCCACAGTTACTAACACCATACCCGTAAGGCCTTGCACTTGCACAGGTGCAGAATACCTATCAATTAATGTTCCATCACCAAGCTGGCCATACATATTCCCCCCACATGCCCAGATTGTACCACCACTATTCAGGAACAAGGTATGATCTGCTCCTCCAGCAATGTGGTTTCCTGATCTAATGTTTCCGGCGGTGATACCAACAGGCGACAAGCTGTCTTCCATGTTGAGCGCTATAGCCAAGCCTCTGGCCAACTGCGCGCGGGTAGCCTGGGCTTCTGGTTCGAAAGTGTTTTTTGAGGTCATGGTAAACATACCGGCCTGTAATGCTGCGGCTATCTGCTGTCTAGCCCAGTATGCAGGCTCAATGTCAATGATAGTTTCGTCTAACGGTGAATAGGGCACGGGCTTATTGGTCAGGCGCAGGAGTAAAGCACAGGCTTCTGCCCGGCTAATAGGTGCTTCTGGCCTGAATGTTTGGTCAGGGTACCCTTTAATGAGACCAGCATAGGTTGCTCTTTCAATTGTGGTATACGCCCAGTGGGAAGGGCTGATGTCGCTATAGGTCTGTGTAACAGGAGCAAGTTCATTTAATTTACCGGCTCTTACCAAGAGTGCGGCTACCTCGGCCCTGGTGATGGAATCGGCCGGACGGAAGCTACCATCGGGGTATCCTTGGATGAGGTTTGTTTTTACTAAGTAGTTGACATACGGGTAGAAAGGATCGCTTTCAGGCAGGTCTAAAAAGATTTTCTCGGCAGCAAAGGCACTGGATGTGAGTAACAGGGCTATTGCTATAATAACAGCCAGGGTAATTATATTAATACATGCTGATTTAAAAATAGTTTTCCTGAATTTCAAATAAATCCCCTCATCTTATATTATATTTAAGTCTGTTCACTGGTCTAAAAATAATGGTAGAAGATTTCCATATGCATATTCTATACCATTTTATGAATACAGTCGAGGTTCTTCATCTGACATCAGTAGTGTTGCATAAAACTTGATTTCAAAAGTCAACATTAAAAAATAATAAGAATTTAGGCTAAGAAAAGGGGTGACAGAATTTTCTGAACAGGGTTTTTTCTTACGTAATCTAAAAAGGCAACGGCACCATAAAAGGTAATCCAGTATCCACATTTATACAGATATGCTTTATTTAGGATTACAGATAATTCAGCTCTACATCATAACTGTCAAGGAATTCGGTATCTCCATGCTTAATTTCCGTTAGCAATTGCTCAAATTGCCAGTTGTAATCTTCAATCTTTCGCCTGCCACAAGAAGTCCTGGTGGGCTGCTTTCGTAGAATCTCTAATTAAAAAACAGCTCCACCTTCCACCTGAGGCGGTATATCTCAGATACTTCCTGAGCTCTAATGCTAAAGTCATTTGTTAGAATAACAACCGGACTTCCCGTGGTATCCACAGTGTGAATAAGTCGTAACTTATTCCTCATCATTGTTGTATTAGGATCACCAAGTATCACAATGCTTTCGGTCATATTGGTACCGTCAACCGGCTTATCATCAATGGTGTTAATGATAAAGTTGTCTTTGATCCTGGTAACAAAGCGTATTCCGGCTTCGCAATAGTCATCCCATTTCTTGTAATCGACATAGCCCCGGTCAAATACGTATAGTGCGTTAGAATCAATAATTAGTAATTCATCCAGCTGTGATTTGTCAGATTTTCTGGCTGTGGTAAGAATAGCTCTGTCAGGATAGGCATTATCATTATCTTTATCATAAACAAGGCATTGATGAATTTTTACACCTGCTTTTGTCTTGCGGTAATCAGCCCATTTATAACTGCTAAGACAAAGGGTGATGGTGCTGGCATCTATTATATGGATGCGTTCCGCAGAAGGGGTGGTGCCAACGGTTTTTTGCATTACG
>MVQK01000135.1 GCA_002067515.1 Pelotomaculum sp. PtaB.Bin013
ACCGGCAAAGTATTTCCAATTAACCCGAAGGAAAAAGAAATCGAAGGACTGATCTGTTATCCATCAGTCGGCGCTGCCCCGGAACCGGTGGAACTGGCGGTTATATCGGTCCCGGCGACCCTGGTGCTGGATATGGCGGCGGCTTGTGGCAATAGAGGCGTAAAAAACCTGGTGGTAATCACTGCCGGGTTTAAAGAAACAGGCAAAGAAGGACTCCGCCTGGAGCGCAAACTGGTGGAAATTTGCCGCTCCTACAAAATGAGGATGCTTGGGCCCAATTGTGTGGGCTTTATGGATACTCACACCCCGATAAACGCTTCATTTTCCACCGGGTTCCCGTTGGAAGGCGAGATCGCCTTTATTTCACAGAGCGGCGCCATGGTGATATCGATTCTGGACTGGAGCCACTCGGTAGGTCTCGGTTTCAGCAAATTTATCAGCCTGGGCAACAAAGCCGACCTGACGGAATCCCATTTTATAGAAAACGCGGCTGATGATCCGCATACCAAGGTGATTCTTTGTTATATCGAGGATGTGGAAAACGGGCCCCTTTTTCTCGAAACAGCCCGGCGGGCCAGCCGGAAAAAACCAATTGTCATCCTCAAATCCGGAACCAGCCAGGCGGGCGCCAGGGCGGCTTCCTCCCACACCGGCGCGCTCGCGGGCAGCAATATAGCTTATGAAGCGGCTTTCCGCCAATGTGGAGTAATCCGGGCCGGGAGTATGCCGGAATTGTTTGACCTGGCCATTGCTTTTGCCAACCAGCCTGTTCCCCGGGGAGAACGCGTGGCTATTATTACCAACTCCGGTGGCCCAGGCATTGTGGCAACCGATAATATTGAATTAAAAAACTTGAAAATGGCCCGTTTTACCAGGGAAACGGTTGAACATCTGAGAAAAGAATTACCCGCGGAGTCGAATATATACAACCCGGTAGACGTGTTGGGGGACGCCAAAGCAAACCGGTACCGTTTTGCTTTGGATAAAGTGCTGGCTGATCCGGGTGTTGACAGCGCCGTCGTCCTGCTCTGCCCGGGCGGAGTGACAGAGCCGGTGGACACTGCCAGGGCCATGGTCGAAATGAACGGAACGTACCCTGCGAAGCCCTTGTTTGCCGCTTATATGGGCGGCAAGCAAATTGAGGAAGGCGCTAAACTGCTCTCAGCGGCGAAAATACCCTGCTTCCCCTTTCCGGAACCGGCTATCTCTTCCATTAGCGGCATGGTCAGCTATCACCGTATAAAGAATACCAGTGAGAATAAAGAACGACTATCGTTCAACAATGTGAATTCTAAGACGGTAGAAACAATATTGGAAAACGTAAGAACGGATAAGCGCCTGGTGCTCCTTGGCAGCGAAGCCGCAAAAGTGCTGGCTGCTTATGGCATGGCCACGGCGGCGACCGAACTGGCCACCCAGCCGGAAGAAGCGGCAGAACTGGCGGATGAGATGGGCTATCCGGTAGTGCTGAAGATAGCATCGCCCAAGATAATGCATAAGACTGATGTGGGCGGGGTAATAACCGGCCTGGACTCATTTGAAAAAGTACGTAAAGGCTTCATTGAAATCATAGAAAAAATTCAGCGATACATGCCACGGACAGTCATCTGCGGGGTAGAGGTTCAAAAGATGATGCCAAAAGGAACAGAGCTGATTATCGGCATGACCAGGGACGTTCAGTTCGGTCCGCTAATCGCTTTTGGTCTTGGCGGTATTTATGTAAACTTGATTAAAGATGTTTCATTCCGGCTGGCAAACGGTTTAACTGAAGCTGAGATAAAAAAAATGATCGCCGAAACAAAAGCTTATACCCTGCTACGCGGCTACCGGGGGGAAAAACCCGCTGATCTGCAGGCCATAGTCGAGGTCATCGGCAGGTTCGCGCAATTGGTTACCGACTTTACTGAAATAACCGAGGTGGATATCAATCCGCTTTTTGCATACAGCCGGGGAGCTTCGGCTGTTGATGTGAAAATTACTATATCGTGAGGTGTTTGAAGTGAAAAATCTATATATCATGGGTACTGCCGGCAGCGGTAAAACCAGCGTGGCGGCGGGATTAGCGCTCAAATATATGCAAGAGGGATACCGGGTAGCCTATTTTAAACCTGTGGGCAGTACCGGGAGCAGTACAGTCCTAGGTGACGAAGACGCCTTGTTAATGAAAGAAGTTCTTAAAATGGAACATCCGCTGGAAACAATTGTTCCTTATATGGCCGGGCCTTCTTATCTTTCCGGTTACAAACATTCCTGTGTTTCTGTGAAAACAATCCTCGAGGCATATGAAACTGTAGCGGCGGGAATGGACCTGGTGATTATCGGCGGAGCCAGTTTCCCTCATATCATGGGATGTCTTGGGCTTGACGCCGCCAGTCTGGCAGCGGAACTGCAGGCTCTTCCTCTTTTTGTGATCAGGATTGACAACGATTACAGTTTGGATTTGGCTATTTTTTTTAATAATTATCTGGAGCTAAAAGGCATTCTCACAATAGGAAATATCTTCCATAATGTCCCTCATTCACTCATGGCTAAGACAGAAGGAGTATACCGGCCCATTCTGGAAGAACGCGGTTATAGTATCCTTGGAATTATTCCGAAAAATCCGGAAATAACCTCACCCACAGTAAAAGATTATTATGAAGTGCTTGGCGGGGAAATTCTGGCGGGGAAAGACTGCCTGGAACATGTGGTGGAAGACGTGGTAATTGGCGCCATGACTATTGAAAGCGCCCTGGGTTACTTGCGGCGCACTGCGAATAAAGCTGTTATCACCGGCGGAGACCGTTCGGAAGTAGCCCTGTCCGCCCTGGAAACCAGTACTGCGGCGATCATTCTCACCGGGGGCCTGTATCCGAACATTAAAGTAATCGCCCGTGCGGAGGAAAAAGGAATACCTGTGATTCTAGTCTATTACGATACATACACAACTATTGAGAAGATGTCCGAGGTTACCAGGCGGATCAAGGCCACTGACCGGCAAGCTATTAACATTGCCGTAAATAACATAGAAAAATACTGCGACTGGCGCAATATTTTAAAATCTTTACAGTAATTTTTTATTAATACCTTTGAGTAAAATTTTATGTAAACAAATAAATATTTATTTTCTTAATTCTGCACGGCCTTGCTCGATTTGCCTTAATACCGTCTCCAAATTCTCTTCAAGGTTGGACAGTATGTCATCAGCATAATTGCGCGCCCCTACTTTTATCTCGCGGGCCACTGTTTCAGCTCTCTGAACTATCTCTTCAGCCATTTTTTTTGCATGGCGGACTATTTCACTATCGTCGGCTTGCTTTTCCACTTGTTTTTGGGCATCCTCCATTATCCGGACCGCCTCTTTTTGGGAATCATTAAGCACTTTTTCCCGTTCCTGAATAATCCATTTGGCCTGGCGGATTTCCTCCGGCATGTTTGTCCTGATGTGATCCAGGAGATCAAGAATCCTGTCCTCGTCAACAAGCACCTTTCTGGTCAATGGTATTTTGCTGCTCGATTCAATAAGGTCTTCGAGCTCATTAAGCACATTCAGCAAGTCCACTGATTTCTATCCCTCCTTACAGATATCGCAGTCCTTCAATCTCTCTACAAGTTTCTTTTCCACCAAAGGCGGCACAAGGCGCTCCAAAGGCCCGCCAAAAATAGCAACATCTTTTACCGCGCTGGAACTGATGAAAGAATATTCCGCTCTGGTCATTAAGAAGATCGTCTCTATATTGCAAGCAAGGTTTTTATTAATAAGCGCCATGCGAAACTCATTTTCAAAGTCGGAAATCACCCGCAAACCGCGCACTATCGCAACCGCTTTTTGCTCAACCGCATAATAGACCGTCAGGCCGTTAAAAGAATCCACCTTAACATTAGGGTAAGGCGCCAAAACTTCTCTTAACATTTCAACTCTTTCCGATATGGAAAACAAGGGGTTTTTTATCGGGTTCCTGGAAACTGCCGCAATTACCTGATCAAAAAGGACTGAAGCTCGAACAATGATATCCAGATGACCTAGTGTTACAGGGTCAAAACTTCCCGGGCAAATCACAGTCCGCAAACCATTTCCCCTCCCTGGCATGTTTATTGATAATTATAAAATGAAAGCAACGTATCCCCGTACTTTTCCTGACGTAGCAATCTTAATGAAGCAACCGCGTCCCGGGGTATCGGGTCTCTCTTACTACTTTCAACTATAATTGTTCCGCCAGGCTTCAATAAATCGTTTTTAATTATGTCGTTTAAAGTACTGGAGGCCAGATCTTTAAGATAAGGCGGGTCGATAAAAATCAGATCATATGCTTGTCCCTCTTGTCCCAACAAAGAAATGGCTTTATTAACATAAAGGCATAACAACCGGGCATTAGCCTCAAGTCCGGTAATATTGAGATTATTTTTGATAATACGAATATTTTTTATATCTTTCTCAACAAAAACCGCCCGTTCGGCTCCCCTGCTCAAAGCTTCTATGCCAACATTGCCAGTACCTGCGAATAAATCCAGAAAGCTGCTCCCTGTGATAGAAGGTCCCAAAATATTAAATAACGCCTCTTTAACGCGATCAGATGTCGGTCTGACCTGAAGTCCCCTGGGAGCTTTCAACTGCCGCTTTTTAGCGATACCTGCGATAACGCGCAATATATTAAATCCCTTCTTTATACAAAAAACATTATAGCATAATAATATAAGAAAATCGAATTTTTTCATAATTTAAAACAATAAACTTATAATTATGTATATCGTAATGTAAATAGGATAACATAAAGATGTTGTTAGAGAGGGTGACAGTATGGAATTGGATTTTTATAAGACATTTTCAATAAATATCGACCTGGCGGTTGAGGCTCATGATTTGTTACGGGGACAAACCGGACGGGAAATCCCAGGTGTTATCGTCGACCGCGAAAAATACGAGAATTCATCCGTAACTATTGTTAAAGTGGTTGAAGAGCAAGCGGAACAATTGATGGGAAAGCCGCGTGGCAATTATATCACCATCGAAGCTCCGTCCCTCCGGGAAAACAATCGTCTGGCACAACAAGAAGTAGCGGAAGTTCTCGCGAAAAAGTTATCTTCTCTCTTTAATTTACCTGAAAACGCCAACATTCTCCTGGTTGGGCTGGGAAACTGGAATGCGACTCCAGACGCGCTCGGGCCGAAAGTAATCGAACACAGCATGGTTACTCGCCACCTATTCAAGTACGCGCCCGAAGAATTGGGGGAAGGCATGCGCTCAGTCAGCGCCATCGCCCCTGGTGTACTGGGAATTACCGGCATTGAAACAGCTGAAATTATCAAGGGGATCGTGGAAAAAATTCAACCTGAATTAGTAATTGTAGTTGACTCCCTGGCTGCCGGCAGTGTTGACCGTATTGCCACTACTATCCAAATCGCTGATACAGGAATAAATCCCGGCTCCGGTATCGGCAACCAGAGAACCGGCATAAATCTGGCCAGCATGGGTGTGCCGGTAATCGCCATTGGGATACCGACCGTTGTTCATGCGGCAGTAATCGCCCAGGTTACTGTGGAGCATTTTTTAGAGCAGCTTAAAGCTAACCCGTTACTAAACCAAATTTACCAAAATTTACGCCTTGACTTTACTAATCAGGTCATTAATCAGGTGTTGCAACCTTTTGCGGGTAATTTAATGGTAACCCCCAAAGAAATTGACTCTCTTATATCGACCACCTCAAAAATCGTTGCCGGCGGGATTTCCATGGCTTTGCATCCGGCGGTCAATTTTGAGGATTTTAACATTTATTTGAATTAAAGCGAAAATACAACAAGCGGAATATTATTCCGCTTGTCTGGGATACTAATAATGAAAAATTGGAAAGTGGGTTGACAATTTTTATTAAAACCCGGGCAATGCGTGCAGGCAGTACCCGGGATGTTGCGAAACTAGCCGGCTTAGTCCCCCGCTCCCACTACTGGACTGTTAGAGTGTCAGGTTCGCGTTAGTAACCTGGGGAGTAGGCGGAACAGTACCCGCTGCCAAGCTGTTTTCATAGGCGGCGATCATCTTTTTGACCATGTTGCCGCCGATAGCTCCGTTCATCCTGGAAGGCAGGTCGCCCATATAACCG
>MVQK01000136.1 GCA_002067515.1 Pelotomaculum sp. PtaB.Bin013
TGCCTGGAAAACGGCATTACCCCGGTGGTGACGGCGACGGGTGGCAAGAGCGGTAAACTGGCCGGACTTTTAAAAGCCCGATTAAATGAGGCCGGATGTAGTAACGCACAGGTCCTCTGTGAGACGGATTTTTCACGGATCCGGGAAAAAAGCAGGGAAATGGAAGCCAATATCGCCATCGGCCATTCCGGCGGCAGGTACCTCACCGAATGGGAGGGCATCCCTCTGGTGAGATATGGTTTCCCCATCCACGACCGGGTAGGCGGCCAACGGCTCTTATCAGTAGGTTATGCGGGCACCGCCATGTTGTTGGACCGGATTACCAATACACTTCTGGAAAACAAATACAAGAACTACCGGAGGAACATTTACCAGCAATTTTACTATGGAACTATAAAGCCAGCCGGCAAAGGTCGAGGTGAAAAAAATGAACTGCGCCTGCAACCCGGTGCAAAACGGGTATAGAACTTCACAGCATCCATGTTTTTCCTTTGAAGCAAAACATAAATACGCCAGGATCCACATGCCCGTGGCGCCCCGGTGCAATATCAACTGCAACTATTGCAACAGAAAATTCGACTGCCTGCATGAGAGCCGGCCGGGTGTGACCAGTGAGATATTAACCCCTGAATCCGCCAGGGAAAAGTATGATTTTGTGAAAGACAGGGTGGAAAACCTGAGCGTGGTGGGGATAGCCGGGCCCGGGGAAGCCCTGGCCAATTGGAATGAGACGAAGTCAACCATTGAACTGATTAAAAAGTCCAATCCGAATGTGATATTTTGTTTATCCACAAACGGGCTGATGCTCCCTGATTATGCTGATCAATTGGTTGAATTAGGCGTCAGGCATGTCACCGTGACGGTAAACTGCCTGACACCGGAAATCGGTAAAAGAATTTATCAGTTCGTTAACTATCAAGGCAAGAGGTATCAGGGCGCTGAAGGGGCCGCCATATTGACCAAAAATCAATTGGCTGGAATAGAACGCCTGACCAGGCAGGGTGTGGTGGTGAAAGTTAATATAGTGATGATTAAGGGTATAAATGACGGCCACATCCCGGAAATCGTAAAAAAAGTCAAAGATCTGAGTGTATTCATCACTAATATCATGCCGCTCATCCCGGCCAAGGGGAGCGCCTTTGAGTATATGTCCCAGACACCCATGAAGGAAGTCAATAAAATGAGAAATATTTGCCGGGATGAGCTGCAGCAGATGTACCACTGCACTCAGTGCAGGGCGGATGCCATCGGCCTGCTGGGTGAAGACAGGTCCTTGGAATTCAGTGGCCTGTGGAGTAGGAAAGCCATATAAAAATTAAGGGGAATGATGGCAGTGGAGGAGGAGAAAATCAATGCCCGAAGATATTGCCGTATATATTGGGGAAGACGGCCGGACAGCCTCCTTGTTTGAGAGGGGTATGATCGCTGTCTGCCGGAAGGAACAAGGCCATTGGACAATATTAAAAGAAAAAGAGTTCTCCATAAGCCGGACTTCCGGCCTGCCGGAGCTTCGCAAAAAAATGACGAATGTACAGGATTTCCTGGGCGAGTGCAAAATTTTCGTAGGTCTTTCCATTACCGGTGTTCCATACTTTGAACTGGAAAAGGGCGGTTTCAGTGTATGGGAATACGAGGGCAATCCCTTAGATTTTCTTGATCATATCATTATGGAAGAAGAAAATTCGCTGATGAAGAGAGTTGCCGGGGAATGCGGTGTGGACCGGGTGGCTCCCGTGGCGGTTGCTGATGGTTGCTACCGGATTTCCCTGAAAGAGATTCAAGAAGGGAATACTGGAATTACCACGAAACAGGCCTTGCTTCCCTTTATCCGCAAAGGCGAATTTTATGAACTGGAAGTACTGTGCAGCCATGTTCCGCCGTGGCTGGAAGCCGAACTAGCCGCAGGTAGCCTCTGCGGGGAAAAAAGCAAAACAGGTGATAATGAATTCAAGATTACAATAACCAGGAAGTACTGCTGCCAGCCATAAGGGCCGAACATAAGCCGCGTTGTAAGCCCGCAGGTTACCCAATTTTTGGCCGCACACGGGCCGGATGGTAAGGAAGCTTCCTTCCTTACCATATGGCGCCCGGTCCGTACGGCGGCCATATACATACATAACAGCAGGTGGAAATAACAGAAGGAGGTAATTGTAATGACCAGTGATGAAAAAGTAATCTTAAGCCAGCATCCCTGTTTCAACCACAAAGTCAGCCGCTGGTTTACCCGGCTTCATTTACCGGTGGCAACCTGCTGTAACATTAGATGCCGTTACTGCTCCAGAGAGTACGACTGTGTAAATGAAAACAGACCGGGTGTTGCCAGCAGGCCTCTACCACCCCGGCATGTATTAAAAAGTGTCTATAATATTCTTAGTCAAGACGAGCGGATTCGGGTGATCGGCGTGGCCGGTCCCGGCGAGCCACTGGCCAGTAATGAAACCATTGACGCCCTGAAACGGGTGCACGAACGCTACCCACATATCATCAAGTGCGTCAGCACCAACGGCCTGATGTTGGAAGATAGTCTCGACCAACTGGAATCCGTTGGAGTCAAGACAATAACCGTGACAGTAAATGCCGTAGACCCAATAATAGGCAGTAAGATATACAGCGCGGTTTTTTATAATAATAAACCTTACCAGGGGATTGCGGGAGCCAAATTGCTGCTTAATAAGCAGTTGGCGGGCATTCGGGAAGCCAGAAAGAGAGGTATGCTGGTAAAAGTTAATACGGTTTTGATTCCCGGCATTAACCATCATCATTTGAATCAGGTAGCCATCGCTGTAAAAGAAGCCGGCGCTTTTATCATGAACTTGGTACCATTTTTCCCTCAAGCTGAGTTCACTTTACTGCCGGCTACCAGCGACGGTGTACTGGACGGAGCCAAGCATGAACTGGAGCCGATTATCCGCCAGACGAAACAAAACTATCAGTGTTTTTGCTAGTGCCTTTGATTGTAAAAACCTCTATAGGGGCGATGGATAATGAGAAGATGGCAGGTTTTCTTGGGAGTTGTGTTTTTTTCTCTAGCTGTACTTACAGGCTGTACAGGTGGCAAAGAACAAACCCCGGCCAAAGCGGAGCCGGTAAATTTAGTCGTCTCGGCAGCCGCCAGCCTGAAGGACGCTATGGAAGAGTTGAAGAATGTATACGCCGCGCAGCGCCCGAATGTAAATATAAGTTATAATTTTGCCGCGTCCGGAACCCTGCAAAAGCAAATTGAAGAGGGAGCCCCTGTGGATATCTTTATTTCCGCCGGCAAACCGCAAATGTCAAACCTGGACCAGAGGGGGTTGATTGTGCACAATTCCGTTAAAGACCTCCTGGGGAACGAGTTGGTGCTGATAGCGCCGAAAGACAGCAGTCTCTCAAGTATTGAAGGCTTAACCGGTGGTAGTGTGGCCAGAATAAGTATCGGTATCCCGGAAACGGTGCCCGCCGGGGAGTATGCCAGGGAGGCATTAACTACCCTTAATCTCTGGGATAAGCTACAGGCTAAGATACTACTGGCCAAAGATGTGCGCCAGGTGATCACGTATGTGGAAACAGACAACGTGGACGCGGGTTTTGTTTACCGTTCCGATGCCGTAGCCGGCAAGAACATTAAAATTATAGCCGCCGTCCCTTCTGGTTTACATAAAAATATTGTTTACCCCGTGGCTATTCTCAACAGTTCAAAACACCAGAAAGAAGCTGAGGAATTTGTCAACTATCTGCAAAGTGAAGAGGCGTCCCAGGTTTTTGAGAAATACTGTTTTAAAAAGTTAAGGAATGATTCCAGGGTATGACGTTTATCCAATCAGTTGAATGGCACCCGGTAATTCTGTCTCTTAAGGTTGCTCTAATCTCATTGATCGCGGTTAGTTGTCTGGGGCTGCCGCTGTCCCGGCAGCTGGCCCGCCGGGAGTTCTTCGGCAAAGAGGCGCTGGAAGCGGTTTTAACTTTACCTATGGTGCTGCCGCCTTCTGTATTAGGCTATGGTTTATTAATGTTTATCGGGAAAAACGGTGTATTAGGGAAACTCTTGAACGGTATGGGAATATCGATAATTTTCACCTGGTGGGCGGCGGTACTGGCTTCAACTGTGGTGGCATTCCCGTTAATGTACCAAAGCGCCAAAGCAGCTTTTAATAGTGTGGACGTCAATTGTGAGAAAGCGGCCAGAACTCTGGGCGCCAGTGAAGCAAGGATACTTTTCACTATCACTCTCCCACTGGCCTGGCCGGGCATTATGGCCGGCCTGGTAATGTCCTTCGCCCGGGCGCTGGGTGAGTTCGGCGCCACACTGATGGTGGCGGGCAACATCCCCGGGCAAACACAAACCATCCCGTTGGCCATTTATTTTGCGGTAGAGGTGGGGGATAACGCCACAGCCAAGTCATTGGTAGCTATTGTTACCGCTTTCAGCCTGCTGGTCATTTTCTTGGCTAATTGCTGGGGCAGGAAAAATAAATAATATCGCGGTGATAGTCATGTTGGAGGCTTGTTTTACCCAAAAACTGATGAATTTTACCCTTGATTTAAAGTTTAGGGTTGCCAATCAGATCCTGGTGCTCTGGGGACCTTCCGGCTCAGGTAAAACAACGGTTCTGCATTGTTTGGCCGGCCTGTTGAGGCCTTCATCGGGTTTCTTGAAGTTAAATGGAAAAATTCTTTATTCATCTGAAAAAAAGATTAACATCCCGGCTCAGTATCGCAATATTGGTTATTTATTTCAGGATTATGCCCTTTTCCCTCATATGACTGTGCGGCAAAATGTTCTATATGGTCTGAAGTGCAGGAAGCGCAAGCAGGATAGTACCTCCCGGAACCCACTGGATTTACTTGATTTCTTTGGCGTGGGGCATCTTGTCGACCGTTACACCGACCGGCTTTCCGGCGGTGAGAAACAGCGGGTGGCCCTGGCCAGGGCTCTGGCCGTGCAGCCGCAGCTGCTTTTGTTGGATGAACCATTCAGCGCGTTGGACAAGAGAACCAGGGTTCACCTGAGGCATGAACTAAAAAGCCTGCACCAGCAGTGGCGGATACCTTTTGTTCTGGTAACCCACGATGAGGAAGAAGCCGAATTTCTAGGCGACACGATCCTGGCGCTAGAGAGCGGTTGGACCGGGGAAGATGCCCGGTTGACCGCCGGATGGTCATGGCAGGAATAAAAAAAATTAACAAAATCTTAAATTAAAAATAAATATTATTTAACATTCATGGGATATATTAAATCCGAATGATTTATTACTTCACTCGCACTCATAATATTATTTTTCATGTTTTACCCTCCTTTTTAGATGTACTATCAATCAAATATTACCGTTTTATAACGAATTTGCGTTAAATCTTCGTAAATCCCCAAAATATAAATTCACAGCAATATCACTCATAAAATGAGGTGGGTTATATATGAAGAAAAAGGTACTGTTTATTTGTACTCACAACTCTGCCCGTTCACAAATGGCTGAGGGCCTGCTAAGACATCTGTTTGGTGAATATTACGAAACATATAGCGCGGGTACCGCGCCGTCACGCGTCAGCCCTCAGGCCATCGAGGTCATGAAAGAGATAGATATTGATATAACAAAACAACATTCTAAAAGTATTAATGAATTTTACGACGCGGGAATTGATTGTGTCGTCACGGTCTGTGACCGTGCGAGAGAAGCCTGCCCGGTCTTCCCTGAGGCGAAAGAATTATTGCATAAAGGATTTGAAGATCCATCAGCATCAAAAGGTTCTGAGGAAGAAATTGTCGCGGCTTACAGGCGGGTTAGGGACGAAATACAAAATTGGATCAAGGATACTTTTATCCAACCATGATTATTAACAGAAAGATGTGTAATGGTGAAGTGGCGGTGGTTTAACACAAAGTTAATAATATATTAATAAATGGTTAAACTTCCGGTAACGCGTATTTAACCGGATTGTTTTATAGTGTATTGGGGTGGTTTAAGATGCCGTTACTCCTGGTTGTGGACGATGAGACCCATATTTTGCAACTATTGAAGTATAACCTGACAAAAGAGGGCTACCAGGTCATTGAAGCAACTAATGGGAACG
>MVQK01000137.1 GCA_002067515.1 Pelotomaculum sp. PtaB.Bin013
CCCGGCCCGCTTCTCAGTTCCAGGCTGCCGGCCAGCAAGCTTCTCAAACCGCTCCTGGCAATCGCCATGGTATGCGTGCCGCAAACCTCCATAAATATAGCCGGCCGTCCCAACAGGCGGGCGGCTTCCCGGGCCAGGGGAACCAGCTTGGACAGAATTCTTTTGCCCAGCTCCGGGTCGCGCAGTTTATTGAGCATGCAATATCTCCTCCCATAGCTCCAGGGAGACTTGAGCATCCTCCATGTCGATTTTCCCAATCGCGTAACCCGCGTGCACCATCAGATAATCCCCCGGAACGAGATCCTCGTCAATTAAAGCGATACCCACTTTCTTACGCACGCCAAAGCTCTCCACAACGGCCCAACTCTCCGTCTGATTAACTTCCACCACTTTGCCCGGTATGCCTAAACACATCTTTTCCGCCACCTCCAGTGCGCAATCATGGCTTGCCCTAAGGCTATTCCGCCGTCATTGGCCGGCACCTGCCGGTGATACAACACTTCAAACCCGCGAGCGCTGAAATATTGTTTCGCGGTCCGGAACAGATACTGATTTTGCCACGTTCCGCCGCTCAAAGCTACCTTTTTTATGCCGGTAGCGCCGGATACCCGCTCAACCGCCTCACCGACCATACTCACCAGGGTCCGGTGAAACCTGGCGGATATCGACTGCACCGGCACTCCGGCCATTTTATCATCTATTATCGCCGCCAGCATCTGACCCGGCCAAATTATTCCTTCTCTTGTTTCGTAAGGGTAAGTTTGCATATCATCATTACCCGCTGTTTCCTGAATGGCTTCCCCCAACTCCACGGCCGCCTGTCCCTCATAGGTGTTTTCCCGGCATATGCCCAAAAGGGCGGATACGGCGTCAAAAAGCCGGCCGCAACCCGAGGATAGCGGTGAATTAAACCCGCCGGCCACCATTCTTTCAATAACATCAAGATTCTTCTCCGGAAAAATTAAACCGGCGGATCTTTTCCCTTCTTCGCCCAGAAAAGCCAGCAGGTAAGCCACCGCCGTGCGCCAAGGCTGGCGGATGGCCGCTTCGCCGCCGGGCAGGGGGACATAGGCCAAGTGAAACCGGCGTTGAAAATCATCATAGTTCCCGGTTAGAATTTCAAACCCCCACAGGTTGCCGTCCGTGCCGTAGCCGGTACCGTCAAGAATCGCCCCGATCACTTCTTCGTTACCCAGGCCGTTTTCAGCCAGGCAACTGGCCAGATGGGCATGGTGGTGCTGCACCTCAAAATAAGCCCGCGCCGGAATTTGGCGGGCCACCCTGGCGGAAGCATAGCCCGGATGAGCGTCATACGCCACAACTTCGGGGATCGCGTCAGTTAACTTTCGCAAATTGAAAAAGCTGGTTAATAGATTTTCCTCTCCTTCCAGACTGTCAATCTCCCCAATATACTGGCTCATAAAGGCCTGATTTTTCTTGAGCAGGCAAAAGTTGTTCTTCATCTCCCCGCCGATCCCCAGAATGACCGGCTCATCCTCCCCGCGGGGCACCAGCACAGGATGCGGGACATAGCCCCGGGAGCGGCGGTAGATATGGGGTTCCCCGTCAACAACCTGGATCAGGGAATCATCGCAGCGGTTGACTATTTCCCTGTTGTGCTGGAGAAAGTAATCAGCGATGCCGCCAAGTTCGCCCGCCGCCCGGCTGTTATCTTTAACCAGGGGCAGGTTGCTGTAATTCCCGCTGGTCATTACCAGCATATCTAAAGGCCCGCTAAACAAGAGGAGGTGTAACGGCGTGTACGGCAACATTACTCCCAAGGTTTTTAAACCGGGCGCGAGTTCTTCCGGCAAACCCTCATTCAGCCTTGTCTGCAAGTGTTTTCTTAATATGATGATCGGCGCCAGTGGGGAAATTAATAATTCTATCTCCTTTTCCCCGGCCACGCAGTATTTTTGAACGGTCTCCAGGTCCCGGCACATCACGGCAAAAGGCTTGGCGTCCCTCCCTTTGCGCCGGCGCAAAGCCTTCACAGCCTCTTTATTTTTCGCGTCACAGGCCAGGTGATAGCCGCCGAGTCCCTTTAAAGCAAGAATTTTTCCATCTTGCAAGATGTTCCAGCAGGTTTCCAGCCAGTTTTCCTTCCCGGCCACATTTCTCCCGGCGCTGTCCAGCACCTCCACATGCGGCCCGCAAACCGGGCAGGCTGTCGGCTGCGCGTGAAACCTTCGGTCCGCCGGGTCATGATACTCCCGGGCGCACTGGTCGCACATACTGAAAGAAGCCATGGAAGTTTTCGGCCGGTCATAGGGGATCTCATTAATAATAGTAAAGCGCGGGCCGCAATTTGTACAGTTGGTAAATGGATACTGATAATGCCGGTCTTTCCTGTCAATAATCTCTTTGGCGCAATCCGCGCATATGGCCACATCCGGAGGTACTAGCGCTTCTTTTTCATCACCCGGGTCGCTGGCTAAAATAACAAAAGAAGTATAACCGGCCGGCGGCATCTTGCTTAACTGGTAATCGCTGATTCTGGAAAGTTGAGGCGGGTTGTTTTTTAATTCACTTAAGAAACCGGCGACGTTGTTTTCTTCAGCCTCCGCCTCGATCACCACTCCCCGGCTGGAATTTAACACGCTGCCTTTGACCCCCCAGACTTGCGCGAGGTTATAAACAAAGGGGCGGAAACCCACCCCTTGCACAACGCCTTTGATCACGATACGGTAGCGTGAAACGGTCTTGCCACCCGGTTGAACCTGTCGTGTCACTGCCGCCAATCCTCCAAATCTACCCGAAAAGCATAATTTCCCAAACAATAAGATAGTATGTTGCGCTAGTAAAGTAAGCGCCATGCCATATTGAGCAAACTTATACTTTTAGGATTATTAATGATGTTCAGCTCGGTTCAATATTTATTGGATCAAGTCAGCTTTCACTATTCTTTCCAACTTAGCGGCAAAATCCGTTTTTAGCAATTCACGCGGGTCTCCAAGAGCATCTTCGAGGTTATCATCAAACAATATTGAGCCGAGAAAGGGAACCTTGCAGCTACTCAACTCTTCCTTTACGGTAGAGTGTTCTTTTCGCCGCATGTTTTCAAGCACACCGGCGACAGGGACCCCAAGCTCTTTTAATACCTGCAGCTCTTTTTTCGCCACTGCCAAGGCTACCCGCGACTGGGTGGTGACAACAAGAAACTCTACTCTTTTAATCAAACGAATAATGTCCAGGGCCGGATCACCAGTACCGGGCGGCATGTCGATTATTAAAAAATCCAATTCATTCCACCTGGTTATCGCGAGCATTTCAATAATCGCGTTGGAAACCTCGCCACCCCGCAATGGGACAGGATTATAGCCGGCAAAATAAGTGATCGACATAAACCTGACGCCTAGAACTTCCGGCGGGATAATTCCTTTGTCCTCTTCCGGAAAAACTCCTTCAATGCCCAGGATCACATGGTCGGAAGGCCCGCAGAAATCCAAATCCAGCAGGCCGGTCCGAAAACCCTGTTTTGTTAAGATCAACGCCAGGGTGGAAGCAGTCAAGCTCTTGCCGATACCCCCCTTGCCTCCTGATACGGCAATTATTCTTTGGACATTTTCAAACCTTTTATCGATGATGTTTAGCCTGGGGTCCATTACCTCTCCCCTTTGATATAATCTATCCAAACCCCGCGCCCCTTGGCAATTTCAAAATCAGGACTGCCGCAGCGGGGGCACCTTATATAAATATGCGCAACTTCCGGGATAAAGTGGATTGCCTCCGATTCCTCTTCCGGCAACTTGCCGGCGGCCTCCCGAAAATTCCACTCATTCCGGCAAACTTTGCATTTTAAAGTACTCTCATCTATTTCAATATCTATCCTGTTCATATCCAGCGGTATGCTGGACAATGGCAGGACATTTTCCAGGGCAAACTTAAATATATCCAGATCTATCTGCTGCAATTCACCCACTTTGACTTTGACCATGGTTATATCTTTAAGCCTTTCTTTATCAGCCTCTTCATTAACAGTAAATACTATTGATTCCGCCAGCGCCCATTCATGCACTTTAACACACCCTTGTAATTGCGTTTACGTTAAATCATATTATAACCTGTAGGGCTGTATCCGTAAAGGATACAGCCCTTTTTCCCAAAAAAACTATTACTTGCCCAGATCCTGTTCATTTTTCCCCGCGTCAGGGAAGAACAACGGCTCACCGTATTTATCTTTGCCAAACTCCCCGATTAGTTTTTGGGTATCCGGATTAATCATAAAATCAACAAACGCCTTAGCGCCGTCTTTATTAACCTTGCTGAATTTCTCCGGATTGACCTGCATTACATGGTAAATATTCAGGAGCGACTTGTCGCCCTGCGCCAGTATATCCAGTTTGAGATTCTTTTGTTGCGCCAGGTAAGTTCCTCTGTCAGTCAAGGTATACCCCTGTTTCTCATTGGCGATGTTTAAAGTCGCGCCCATACCTGTGCCGCTCTGCTGATACCAGCTGCCTTCCGGCTTAATTCCGGTGCTAGTCCAAATTTCTTTTTCTTTCTTGTTGGTTCCCGAATCATCGCCGCGGGATACAAAGATGCTCTTTGTACCGGCTATTTTTTTGAATGCATCGACGGCATTGCTTCCTTTAATGCCTGCCGGGTCGCCGGCGGGACCGACGATGATAAAGTCGTTGTGCATGACCAGTTTGTAGTTTATACCCACACCACTGTCAACAAGTTTCACTTCATCTTTCGGCGCGTGGACCAGAAGAACATCTGCTTCCCCTTTTTCACCCATAGTCAGAGCCTGTCCGGTTCCGACAGCAATAGTCTTTACCTTATACCCGGTTTTCTGCTCGAACACCGGAACTAACGTGTCAAGCAGCCCGGTATCCTGAGTGCTGGTTGTGGTGGCTAAAATCATATCTTTATTTTGAACCTGCGCGGCTTGTTGTTGTGCCGGTTGGCTGCCGCATCCCTGCAATACACCCAAAACAAAAATTAAAAGCATTACCAGCAACGGAGCAACAAATTTTTTTGTCTTCACACAAATCTCCCCTTTTAATTATTAATTTTGCTAAGGTTTATTCCGTGACTGCGATATTCCGCCCTCCCTTCACTCAAATTCGAAAAAAAGCTTGACCATTCTACACAACATACGAGCGTAAAAACCATGATTTTAAAAAAATAAAACTTTGTCCCATGTTGAAGGAACAAAGCGGAAATAAATAGAGCCCTCTTCTCCTTTCCACAATGGGAGGTGCATTCGTTTCCAAACGCGCCCTGACGGCCAGGCACCCATACTTGGGCTTAGGTTGTCTGGCTCGGAGATATTTTTTTAAAAACAAATAAGTTAATTCGCCCATTATTGCCAGATTCCTGCTACAAACTGTTAATACATATTAACAAATTAAATCATCGCAACATAAACATACATTGTAGGATGAAATATCCACGGAAAGGAGTGAATTCAAAATTGTTAGAGAGACTTCAAGCCAATAAAGGCAAAAAAATTGTTCTTGAACTATCCAACGGAAGAATACTTAATGGCACTGTAATAGCAACCGACCAGAAATGTGTACGTCTTGAAACCGATAGTGGCGTTGGGACCATCCCTGTTGATAGAGTCCAAATTATCTGGGAACCGGTAAAACGTTCTCTGACAGAAGAAAATATGGAGGTATTGGCACAAAAGTTTCGGGATAGCTATAATGATCCCATGGGGCAACAGGGAGGCGATCCACAAGCAGAAATTGCCTGTACCGGCTTTCCGGCTTTCACCTGCAGTCAGAGTTATATCTGCAGGCCACCGGATCTCTGTTCGTTTTCATTTGCCTGTCCGGGTAGATACGTTCCCGGTCCCCCCTCAACTGGCGGTGGATGCCCGATATTCCTCTGCGGCCCATTTCAGTTCGGGCAGCCTTGCGGACCTTTCCAATTCGGCTGCAGACCATTCACATTCGCATGCGGACCCTTCCAGTTCGGGCAACCTTGCAGACCATTCACATTCGCATGCGGACCCTTCCAATTCGGCGGTTCACAGTGCGGCACACTAGGCGGCTTCGCCTGCCC
>MVQK01000138.1 GCA_002067515.1 Pelotomaculum sp. PtaB.Bin013
CAAGACATCGCTCATTGAGTACCCTGTGACATAGAGCATGAACGGCGCTACTACCGTTTCTATTGAACCGTAAAATGAGTCAGGGAACCGTCCCCTGACTCACTCGTTTTTTTCTCATTTGTATAACCTCCAGGCGACGGTTAAATTCCACGGCAAAAGAGAACTTCTCAGCCGACGCCTGAAACATCTCAAAATCTGACTTGCTTTCACCTAAAGGCTCAGCGGCACAATTTACCGGCCCACCTATCTAACGCTTATAGTTAAATGTTCTCGTGTAAACTGAGTAACCATGTATAAATTGATGGATACGAATCTAATGATTTATAGCTAATAGTTCTGCTAGAACTTTTCATTGAAATAATATCTACAATATAGATTATACCATCCTGCCAAATGGCAATTAAGCAGCATGAGTTATCCTTTGTTTTGAAATCTACAAATAATATATCGTTTTGTAGCATTCTTTGTCCATGTTCCATAAAATCTATGTCTTCTTGTTTTGATAACTTTTTGACATTAATACCAGATACAGCTGATGTTATTTTTTGTATATGATTGATGTCTGTTGTAATAAATAAAGGAATGTTTTCCTGTTCTTGATAAAGATAAACACAAATTTCATCAATTGCATCCGGTTGAATAATAAAATCACCAACTTTTTTGTGTATTTCATTATTTTTTGTACAAGCCGAGAAAAGTATTGACAACAGTGAAGCCATTCCAATAATAATCATTTGTTTTTTTTGGTTCATGTTAGTGTGCCCCCCACGTTATATGAAGTACAAGAAATATGTGAAATGACACTCAACTTACCAGTCTGGATTGGATTCACCCCCTTATTCAAATATTTTTTAATAGAGGATTACTATGAGATATTGTTAACCTGGCTACTTTATGACCCAATAACTCGGTTAACTAATGTATGAGATCAATTGTTCTACTTTATTTCCCTCTAGCTTATCCTCAAGTTTTTTACCAAACTTGTTACCACTTTCGGCTTCGATAAGAGTATAACACGTAATATAGCGGTCAGCATCATCCAGCCACATTTCTTTCTATGTTTGGCTTAAAAGCCATAATTAGGGCTGAAAATTTATTCTTAGATATAATCTGGTATTTACTGTACACATTACTGTCCCTACAAGGGATTTTCAACGCTTCCCTCATCCTCCACAACTCTCTACTGGACCCTGGACGGGAGTATAATTTATTTGGGCACCCAGCCAACCGTTGTCGAAACCATACATGAGATTCCTTATATTAATCCCCCGCGCGCCTAGAACACCAGCCACCAACCCCGCTGTATGTCCCGTGTAGCAATACACCACTATTTCATTTTTGCCACCTTGTTGCACATGGTCTACTAGTAAGGCACGCAATTTTAATTCACTTTCCTTTGAGGCTAGGTACGCTGCTTCATTAACCCACACTGCTCCCGGTATGTGGGCAATCTCGTAATCGCTTTTTGATCGTAAATCAACTATAAGTGGGTCATTAGCTATGTTGTCACCACCACTATGACCAGTCCGATAATCGGCCAAGTCACCGTCTTCATCATCGTCCAAAATTTTTTTTAGTTCTATAGCCTTTATCAAATTTGCTGCAATGCCAATTCTACCATTTAAGGGTGTAACGCTTACGCCATTTAGGTAACTTTCTGCATTATCCATGTAATCGACATGGACGATCGCCTGTTCGTTATCCCAATTTACCCGAGCCCCCATTGCTTCAGCGAGAGCTCGTATCGGTACTAAAACCCGGCCATCTTGGAGTACTGGCGCAATGTCAGTGGATAGGAGATTACCGTTAATAAGCACCGTTATTGCCCTTTCATTAGGTGCAACACCAAGTATAGTAACTAGTATTATTATGGATAGCATCAAAAGTAGATATTTTCGCAATTTTAAAACCCCCTCGTATAACAATTTTCATCTTTTGATAATCTTTCTCGTAGTTTACTCTTCAGCCATCTATAATCGGTCAAGTTATATACATAGATTAACATGCAAATAAATAGAGCAATGACCAGAAGATACAAAGTAATATAACTTGGTTAGAATAATAAGGCGCAAAATATGTGCGCCTTATTATAACGGACGGGAATGACATATAAAGATATGCCTAATTAAATCTAATATGCTCAATTTGCCCGGTAAATTCTATTTTTCTTTGATTTCAGCTTTAGCTATTTTATCTTCAATAAATTTATCCCATTTCTCTTTTGCTTGCTTTTCATCTTCAAAAGTAATTATATCTTTGCTGTAGAAATCTTTGAGGAGGTGTTTGCTTAATTTGTCAGCAGTCAAGATGCGGTATACATTGTACCGTTCATATATGTTCCAGTATTCATCCCCAGTTAAACCCCATGCTTCAATAGTTTTTTCCACTATAGCTTTGTATTCAGGTTCATTCTTAAACATTTCCTTTTCTTGATAAATATAGTCGTCTATTTCCTTATCAGTTGGCAGCAATCCTAATTCAATAACTTCTTTTTGAATGACTTTTTCACGTATAAAAACTTTCTTGGCTTCGTCAATTGTTTGTGGGCCAGTGCCTGAGGACACATACAAACCAAAACGAAATTGTAATTCTTCGTTACTTACAGGTAAACCATTAACCCAAAACGCAACTTTCTTATCATTCACCTGTGCGGTGTAATCCAAACCGGAAAGGAAAAGTTGATGTTCCTTTTGGACAAATTGACCTGTGGCATTAATAACTTCATCTAAAGTTCTATGCTTTTGTTCTTTAGTATCTCCCGATTGAATGCAAAATCCAGTAGTTATTGCCATAAATAATAATGTAGCAATGATAATTATAGAATTTTTTTTCATTGTATCTATACCTCTCAATCTTTAATATCCCTGGGTCCAACTATAATCATTTGTAAACAGCGAAGGAGTCCAATTGTCACCAAGTTGGAACCAGGTCTCGGTACCATTTCTACAAGCTATACTATTTGATGCACTTAGTTCATTTGGATTTTTTTTTGGACCGCCCAAGTATCTTGCAGAACCACATAATAAGCGTGAACGGTATGCACCACTTACAAAACTATTCCCGTTTAGATAGGACAACCAATTTCCATTAGTATTATCGACTAAATGAACTTTATATAAAATAACATTGCCATTGCCAATCTCAGAGTTATAAATACCATCTGATGGACATTTATAAGCTATCCAATCATGTCTATTAGATCTTTTATATTGATCGTCTATTGTTACTTCAGCCTCATAATCTGACTTATATACAAATGCTTTGGTTCCATAATTAGCACTCCATGCATATTTGGTGAATGTTGTAAATGCATTAATGTTAGTTACAGCCTCAGCAACAGACATATTAGGGGACGTAGGTATTAACGAGAAGCTAAAAAATAAAGCAGTTATCACTACCAATAGTGTCTTATTATATAATAGTTTCATAACTAATTCACCCCTTTAATTTTAAACAAAATCTTTATTACCATACACCTGGGATTTGTTGTATCGTAAAATAACATATCCTAAATAAAGCTTTTAACATAACTTGGTGATAGTTACTGCGGACTTCCCTGGTTTGCCTCACGAACCATTTTGCTCAACAAAAACTCATTGGAATCACCTCCTCGTACAAATTTTCACCACCCATATTTTGGTGATAATAATTTAGCATTAATAAAAGAACTTGTCTATGGATTATGTCTATAAACAGCATTTTCATGTCTATCTTCGTAGATTCGTTGTCTGAAAATGCAAAAAGCTCGAGGAACGATTCAAAAATAAAAGGGTTCGTTAAGAACCCTTTTAAATGTTTATAAGACTTTGGAGTTTGTCATATTTTCTAGTATTTTAGCATTTTCCCACGTCAGAAGCGGCCTTTTATCTGTATTGGCCATGACCAGCTCAAAGCTGCCTCTACCACAAGGTATGATCTTCTTAGCCATCTTTAAGTTTACTATAAACCCCTTGTGGCTTCTGAAAAACGGGTATCCTCCCAGTTCTTTTTCTAAATCCAAAAGATTTTCGTATGTTTTAAGAACACCTTCATTATGATAAATGATAGTTTTACGCTCTTCTTTAGTGATGAAAATAATATCATTCAAATTCAGGTAGACGTATTCATTATTATCTTTGAATATTCGTGCTTTCTCAACCGGATGATTAGGTTTAGTTAAGCCTGAAACTTGCTTCCCGGTTATTTTTCCGTCAACCACCGACTTGATTCTCTCCATCGTCTGCCGGAGCCTATTCAATTTAAAAGGCTTTACGAGGTAATCGAAGGCGTATAAGTCAAAGGCTTCGCTTCTATACTCGCTAAAGGCTGTGGCGAATACGATAAAGGTCCAGGGGTTGATATCGAATATTTCCCGAGCCAGTTCAACGCCGTTTTTTCCCGGAAGGTCGATATCAACAAAAACCACTTGGGGTGACAGTTCTATGATTAACGTTATTGCTTCCACCCCATCCCCGGCTTCGCCGGTAACTTCCACACCTTCAACCTCCTCAACTACTTTTTTGATCACATGGCGCATGTCAGGATCATCTTCGGCAATTAAGACGGTTATTTTCATGCGAAATCCCCCCTCCATTATTCGGATTTTACGGGGGGCATGGGCTGGTACCAATGAAAGAAACTGGCCGGTTTAATTCCGATTGCGGCGACATAAAGGGCTACCATAACAATTGGTGAAAACACCAGTTTTTTAACTATCCGCAGCATTGGGTAACACCTCCTTTTCTTTAAATAATCCTGCTAATATGCTATCTAGCTTGTGAATGGCCTGATAACCCGGAGGGGAGAAACTGAATGTCTGGGTAAGTATAGCAATTAAACCGGCAATGGTGATGGAGGATTTATTGCAATTAATAAAATGCACACTGGCTCCTATCCATAAAGCAAGGCTGGCAAGTGATAATACTTTAAAGAGAATTCTATCTAAAATCTTTGTTATTTTTTTAAAAGGAACCTCTCCCGGAGCCCAAATAATAACACAGATGGATGACAATGAGCATCCGGCAAACAGTAGGTAAACCAGGAAGTCTGTTAATAAATAACGTTCCAGGTATAGTCCCAGTTCACCGGCACCCAGGTAAACTATAAGTCCCAGAGAAAGGCATCTTAGGTATCCGCCGCAGTGCGCTCCGCCGCTAAATAACCGGTAAAGGCTGCCGGAGATTAATGCAAATGTAACTTCTGGTAATATGCTGAGGAGATAAGCCAGGCTGAAAAGGATTATTCCCTTAATGATAATGCAAAATATGATTTCCAGGCCGAAGCGCAGGGTGTCGGTCTTACCGGTATCCAGCGCCAGTTCTCTGGTTAGGTAGGCCGCAGCTTCTCCGGCCAGTTGGTTTATGTTCATTTAATCCACCTCGTCTTTTAAGAGGTATGGTCACGGTAAAGGTTGTTTCTTGATCGTCGCTGCTAATATCAATGCCACCTTTATATTTGATTACAATATCTTTGACAATTGGCAAGCCCAAGCCTGAATGCCCTTCTTTTGTAGTGAAATCTGACTTAAATATGTCATCTCTCATTTCCGGGGCAATAGGGGTACCGGTATTGGTACATGTAATCACGAATGCCCCATGTTCGAGGGTGATTTTTACCTCCACTTGCTTATGTTCGCCGGTATATTCCTCCACGGCTTCAAGGGCGTTATCAATCAGGTTCCCGAGCAAGGAACTGGTTTCAAGAGGAGTTAAGGGCATTTCTTTAAGGCTGCACTCAATATTTATTTCCAAATCTATGTTTTTAGCTTCGGCGAGGCCTATTTTGGTGTTTAGAAGGGCGCTTATACTGGGATTATCGGTCTTGATCAATTCCCCGGTCTTAGAAACTGCACAAAACAATTTACTTATATAATCCCGCGCTCTTTCATGAGAGCCGCTTTCGAGCAGGCCGTAAACCGTCTGCAATTGGTGGTGGAAATCGTGCCGCTGCTTTCTGGAAGAATCAATCAACTGTTCTATCTGCTTCAAGTTTTCAACTGCTCTTCTGGCTTCATATTCTTT
>MVQK01000139.1 GCA_002067515.1 Pelotomaculum sp. PtaB.Bin013
ATGTAGACTAGATCCGGCTTATTGCTTACTTTAGCCGTAAAGGTGAACTGGCTACCAACCGATGCTTCTTTTGGTGCTACATTGTAAGATGTTATCTGCGGCTTATCTGTTGTCTCTCCAACTTGTTTAACTTCTACTGTTTTGCTTAGCTCGCCCTTGGTGTTAGTTAAATCAGTTAACACGATCTTGACCTGGTATGTCCCCGGTGTCGTGTAACTAATATCCCATGGCTGGAATTTTTCGGTTGGTGGGCTTATAGTTTCTTTCAGATATTCGGTGTCGTTTTTAACAACATAAAATTGTACTTGCCTGATACCCGCATCTGCTTTGCCTGTAAACCCTATGGGTACGAGATTGTTATTTTGCCCAAGGATGATGGGGTTCCCATTATTGACAATAATGCTGTTTACCTGGGGACCGCTTGTAGAGCTTGGTTTTACAACGAAATAACCTTCTTTATTAGTCTCCCCGGCTGTATTCTCCGCCCATACCCTGTATTTTCTTTGATATGTGCTGGGCTGACCGGATGTACTTATCGTTTTTGCTAATGCGTAAGTTCCCTCATTGCTGCTAGAGCTTTTTAATTGCATGGCAAAATTACTCTTGCAAGTGTCTTTGCTTAACCAGTCGCCCTCTCCATCGTCAAACTGGATGTAGACTAGATCCGGCTTATTGCTTACTTTAGCCGTGAAGGTAAACTGACTCCCTGCTATTCCTTCCTCCGGTGTTACATCAGAAGATTTTATCTGTGGCTTATCAACACTTACGATTTGCTTGACTTCTACTGTCTTGCTTAGTTCCCCCTTGGCGTTATTAGAATCTGTCAAAACGATCTTGACCTGATATGTCCCCGGAGTTGTATAACTAATATCCCATGGCTTAAATTTTTCGGTTGGCGGTATTATAGTTTCTTTCAGATATTCGGTGCCGTTTTTAACAACATAAAATTGTACTTGCTTGATACCCGCATCTGCTTTCCCTGTAAATTCTATTGGTACGAGGTTGTTGTTCTGCCCAAGGATGATAGGATTACCATTATTAACTGTGATGCTTGTAACCTGGGGGCCGCTTGTATTACTAACTGTCACGGCACACTTCGCGTATTTACCGCTGCCGTCGACAGCCATGGCGGTGATGTTGGCTGTCCCCGCGCCTACGGCTGTCACTTTGCCATTGCTGTCTACTGTGGCGACCGCGCTTCTGTCGGAGCTCCAGTTTACTCCTTTGTTGCTTGCGTTGCTGGGTGTCACGCTGGCTGTCAGGTTCTCTGTTTCCCCGACTTTCATGCTCAGGCTGCTGGAGCTTAAGCTTACATTGGTTACTAATACTGGCCCGGACGGTACCTCTGTCACTGTCACGGCACACTTCGCGTATTTACCGCTGCCGTCGGCAGCCATGGCGGTGATGTTGGCTGTCCCCGCGCCTTTTGCTGTCACTTTGCCATTGCTGTCTACTGTGGCGACGGCGTTCTTGTCGGAGCTCCAGTTTACTTCTTTGTTGGTCGCGTTGCTGGGTGTCACGCTGGCTGTCAGGCTTTTTGTTTCCCCGACTTTCATGCTCAGGCTGCTAGAGCTCAAGCTTACATTAGTTACCGGTACTGCTGTTGCCGCAAATAAGGTAAGTGGATATGCAAATATAAAAGCAAATAAAATCAAGCACGAAATAATTTTTTTCACTTATAACTCCCTCCTAAATATTCTAACTAGTTACTTCCTCAACCCAAGTTGAAAAATGTTATCGCACCCCCAATTTTCCATTAAGTTAGTTGCCCGGTAAAAACTGGATTCTTTAACGGTACTAAATTACAAAGCTCGTTTCTCATAGAATTAAAAATTTTCTTATGGGAATTAGTTAGTGAATTTATTTATTAAGAATAACCTCATAATTTTAACGATATAATTACAAAGTTTTTCGCTTCAATTTCTCTATAAGAATCTGTATTCTGGAACGCGCTCCTAATCCCCTGACTTAGCGGGAAGAAGAGGTCGGATTTAAACCTACTCATCCAATAGGTGCATAAACTGTTATGAGTCAAGATAGACTCGCTTCCTCGCCCCGGTTCCTTGCCAAAACACCAGAAAAGAGAAAGTTGAGTTATTTATTTTAGTATCTACTATACTCAACCCCTAATATCTGCAATTTTCCAATCCTATCATTTGTATCAGGGTGAGTAGAGTAAAGCGCCTTCCATAACCCATGTGCGGGCGGGTGTTGAGCTATTATGTCAAGTGTAGCTGCTAGTCCATGGCCGTAGCCAAGTTTGAACGCAAATTCATCTGCCTCAAACTCATTTTTACGGCCAGAATATAGTACAAGCAATGTACCAATTTTTGTCCATGACCACATAGCAAGGCCAAAAAGAATATCAACAAGAAATGTCGCAATAAGCCCACCAATACTCCTATTAATTATGCTAAACAAGATACCAGTTATATTTATAATTAAACGTGTAGCTACAAAAATAAAAGTTACAATAAGGTTGCCGACAGATATGACAAGTAGCATGTCTGTATCTTTATGGGCAAGATGCCCAAATTCATGTGCTAATGTTGATTCAATTTGTTCATCCGAAAGGCTTAATAAACCTTTCGTAATACAAATAGTTTTCCTTCCGGTTGCAAAGGCATTCGGTGCTTTATCATTATTTAAGTAGATTTTTACACCATCGGGAATGCTAGGATCCAAATTTTTCGCCTTCTCATACACACGACGAAATAAAGGCTCGACTTTTGCCAGGATATCTTGCCTGGTAATTGGCTTACACCCCTGCTGAATTCTCAATATAGCCTCTCCCACAGGGGACAAGGCAACAACTAGAGAAAACAAATATACCCCTAATACCACAAAAAATCCACTTATATCGCCTTGGCCAGATAAAAAGAACAGTAATAGCAAATTAAGAATCAAATAAATTAAAACACCAACATTACTGCGCTTAAATAAATTTCGAAAAAAATCTGCGAAATACACCTAGTATCCTCCCTCTATAATCTAGCATTTACTCTTTTTTTAAAATAGATTATAATTGTTAAACCAAAACCACCTCCTTGGTTTACCTGATACATTCTGGCCGCCAATTGGTTGTGAGAGACTGTAAATGCGCATTCCCTACCTTTTACCTCCCATTAACTATTAACTTTATTGATTCTCCCACAAATAATTGAGTTGCGCCAAAAGATAACACGCCAACGATTATAGCCGCTACTAAAATTGAGATTTTTTAAACATTTTATCACCCGTTTCATTATTTTTTTATCCTGAATCACTTTTCCTTAATACTGATATTAATCTCTTAATTCAAACACCCTAATTCGACAAACAAACATCCACCAAAGTGCCGTTTTCGAAAGAAAATAATAAGCCACAACTGCCAGCTTGCCATGCTAAAATCACAGTCTTTCATGCCCTGATACATGGAGGTCTTGTTAGTAACATCCCCAATGATGATTCTTGCCCCCAGTTCCTCCAGTTCACGCGCCTTACCAGGTTCCCTGATTAAGCAATACATTTGGTGTTTTGTGAGGAATCTTATGACCCAACTTCTTATTACCGTTTAAGCCCAAGTATCTTTAAAAGAACAAGGTTTATTAATAGGGCTTCAACGAATTTTTCTTAGCTTAGTGAGAGCTTCCGGATTAAAAGCATCACATGCTAAGGTATATATTATATATGTGGATACTACGACTATCTTTCCTTCCTTTAATGCTTACGCTGCAAGTAAAACAGATCTTGATGGCTTAAAAACTTTATACGTTTTGTTGTTTTTTGTAAAATTTGATATATTTTAATAGTTCTTTTATGTGAAAAAATAAGCAGTATTACTGTTCCCATTGTTACTTATATTGACCTTTTGAACAATTATTTGACGCAAAGCTACTAACCGCATTCATTCTGGCTATAAGTATATAACCAAAAAAGTTCCTCTCCAACCAACTAGTCACCAAACCACGTTTTCTATGATTTATTATACGATTTGTGGCAATAAAAAAGGGTTTTTACAACAAACATAGAATTTAAATTACTAAAATTTAACCATAACCAAAGTTTATAGAAGGTATCCCATGATAAATGTTATCCCGAAATCTCTTGACAAGGTCATCATCCTTCCCGTCCTGGTTCAATTTCTTTTGTTCCTCACAGCTGCTTTGTACATCTCAAAAAATTTAGATCAACACCTCACCGAACACGCATATATTTTCATTTGTCTCACTGTCAGCATCATTATCAACTTCTTTCTAGGCCGCAAGCTGATTGCGTTATCCCTTAAAGATGCCCAACTCAAAGCAAAGGAAGCCATGGGAGAAAGCATAATCAAGTTGAATGCGGCAATAGAGGAGCAAAATGAGCATTTCATGGATCAAATACGAGAAATTTCTAACCTTTATCAGAAACAGCAAATTGACGATTTGGCAACTTATCTAAGACAAATTTCTAATAATATCACCCAGGTAAACGATATGCTCAAGGTGGATCAACCTATCATCGGAGTTCTCCTGAAAAGTAAGCTAGCCGAAGCCGATGTCCGAAATATCCAACTTGATATTGATATTTCTGTTTCTCTGGCCCGACAGAAGGAAAATGCCCTTATCTTGGCCCGGATACTGGGTAATCTAATAGATAACGCCTTTGAAGCTGTACTATCCGGAAATGAGTATGACAAACTTGTCCTGGTAAAGATCAGTAAAACCGGACCTTTGCTGAAGATTGAAGTGTGCAATAAAGGGCCAGTTATCCCCCCGGAAATAATTGATAATATATTCCTGGCAGGATATACGCTAAAAGGGGACAACCATGGCGGCTTGGGTCTCAACATTGTTAAGACATTAACTGAAAAGTTATCTGGGATGGTCAGCGTTACATCTGATATGGATACTGGAACCAGTTTTATCGTCACTATACCTGCGAAATAGAATTATCGAGGGAAAATTTCGAGCAGTCTATTAAATAGAATTACTTTATGAACCGACGGTGATTTTAATTGACTATCCAAGGTCTACCGGTTATCAATAAATTCGTCCTTACTACGCTGTACGGTGCGTTTTAGAAATGGCAGTTTCTTGGGTTTTAACATTAGTGCTGTTACTCTCTCAATATTAACTAACCTTTATATACTCTGGAGAATACTGCGAGTCGCGGGGCGTGAAGCGGCTATTACAGCACAGGAGCAAATGGCGCTGGAGATGCAGGAACGTATATACGCCATCAGATCTCAGCGCCACGATTTCATTAATCACATCCAGATTCTTTCCGCACTTTTAGAAGAAAAAAACATGCGAGAAGCAGGAGTATATATTAACAATATTAATAGAGACCTTGACAGTCCTGTTTATTCCACAAGTCAATAATTTTTTCATGAGGCTGTGATTTAATTGTTAGTTCAAAGTCTGCCGTCATTCAATGAGCTCATCTTTGGGTTATGCATGAGTTTAATAGAAGGGTTAATTTTCTGGACCTTTACATTGGTGCTGATGGATTATGATATCAAACAGAATATCAAAAAAGTTCTTGGTTTGATAGTTATCTTATCTCTTTGCATTACTATTACTTTTTATTTATCCCCTGCCCTACGTACAATATTAAACCTGATTATTTGGTTTGCCGGTTTAAAATTGTTTTTAGGATTCAGTTTTATCCGCTCATTTTTAGCATTATTATTATTTTATGTGATAAATTTTGTTAATTTTACCATATTATATCTGGTTCCTATGAACATCCTGGGCATTACGACAGTAGAATATCTGGCTTCACCCTTCATGCAACTAATTGAGCATTTAGTTTTGGCAATACCCAATGCTCTATTAATATACATTAGCTACAAGCACCACTGGCGCATTCCACATTTTTGGAGACGTTTAAATTTAAAGGTAGGGTTGGTAGCTCTACCAGTTTTTCAGCTAATATTACTTATTATTATTGAAGACGAAATTGAAATAATCAATACGTTGGATATCTTGTTAACTCTCTCAATATTAATCAGCTTTTATAT
>MVQK01000140.1 GCA_002067515.1 Pelotomaculum sp. PtaB.Bin013
GCGGTTATCTTGGCCACAAAGGAACCAGATTTGAAAATGGGTGAAATGGAGTTGAAACTGGCTGAAACCGCCGCGGGTTTCCTGGCCAAACAAATGGAGCAGTAACCAATGTGGCCTTACAAGGCCACTTTTTTGTTGTTATGAGGCCGAACATGAGCCGCGTTGTATGCCCAAAGGTCGCCAAAATTCTTGAGAGTCAGCGAAAGGAGTACCGTTAAATATGCCTCTGCAAGCCGGCATAACCATCACGGGGCTGGGTCCCGGGGCGCCGGGTCATATCACCGTGAGCGCCTGGGATGCTTTGAAAGCCTCCACCTGTACCTTCCTGCGGACTAGTAGACATCCCGTAGTCAGTTGGCTCGTTAAAGAAGGGATTTCGTTTTCCACTTTTGATTATCTGTACGAACAGTCACCCGGCTTTGAGGAGGTCTACGCGGGGATTTGTCAGGCTGTAATCGCGGCGGCGCGCCGCGAACCCGTACTATATGCTGTTCCGGGCCACCCGCTGGTGGCTGAGGAGTCGGTTCGCCTGATTGTGGAGGCTGCGGAGCGGGATGATATTAATATTTGCATCCAGCCGGCGTTAAGTTTTCTTGACGCTGTTATAACCGCGCTCAGGCTGAACCCCGGCGCTGGTTTCCAGGTAGTCGACGGGCTGCGCATCGATAATAATATGCCGCTGCCGGCCAGGCCGGCAGTAGTCACACAGGTGTACAGCCGGCTGGTGGCGGCCGACGTTAAAGTGTCGCTTCTGGAATATTACCCGCCCGGCCACTTGATCACGGTAGTGAGAGGGGCCGGCATACCGGGTGAGGAAAGAATAGAAAATATCCCCTTGTCGGAGTTGGACAGGCTGGACTGGGTGGATCATTTGACAAGCCTGTATATACCGGAGGTCGGAAGTCAGAGGTCGGAGGCCGGAGATCAAGGAAAGAATGAAACAGGTACGGATGATAGAGAGGGGCTGTATGGACAAGCAGTCGGGGATGGGGAAGAAACTGGACAAAACGGAGGCGTGGAGGTTATCCGGGTTAATGAGAAAACAAATACCGGTTCAAATAACGGGCGCCGGACCTTGAACGTCAGCCGGCGTTCGTGCCGCTTCCCTTTGGACCCGCTGGTCAACCTGCTGGCGAGGCTGCGCGGAAAAGGAGGTTGTCCGTGGGACCTGGAGCAGGATCACCTGACATTGAGACCGTATCTCCTTGAGGAGACGTATGAAGTCTTGGAAGCCCTGAATGAAGAAGATATGTATAAATTATGTGAAGAACTGGGAGACTTATTACTACAAATAGTATTTCACGCGCAAATTGCCTCGGAAAACCGGTTATTTGACATGAACGACGTTGTCAACGGCATTAGTGAAAAAATTACCCGCCGGCACCCGCATGTTTTTGGCACGGCAACCGCCAGGAACAGTTATGAAGTTTCGCTTAACTGGGAAAAAATAAAAGCCGGGGAGAAGGGAAGAAGCAAGCCTGCAAGCCTGCTTGCCGGTGTTTCAATGGCTTTGCCGGCGTTAATGCGGGCGGTTAAACTGCAGAAGAAAGCTGCCAGTGTCGGGTTTGACTGGCCGGATTACCGGGGCGCTATGGAAAAATACCATGAGGAGTTGGACGAACTTAAACACGCCATTTCAACCGGGGATAAAAAACAAGTTGAAAAGGAGATGGGCGACCTGCTGTTTTCAGTGGTTAACTTGGCCAGGCTGCTTGATGTGGAACCCGAATCGGCTTTGGCGTCAACCTCTGAAAAATTTGTCAAAAGATTTTGCTATATTGAGAATAAAGCGCGGTGTACCGGTAAAGAGCTGCAAAAATGTTCACTTTCCGAACTGGACGCTTGGTGGGAGGAGGCAAAAAAACAAGAAATAAAGTAAAAAACTATTAAAAAACCTAGGAAACATTTTCTTAGCGGAAGGAACTACGAGGATTTTAGCGAATAAGTTATAAATTAATATCTCTATTTTATATAGGAGGGTTCAAATGAATAAGGCTGAGTTGATTTCAAACGTTGCCGAAAAAACGGAATTAACCAAAAAAGACTCGGAAAAAGCCGTAGGTGCGGTGCTTGGCGCAATTGAAGAGGCGCTGTCAAGGGGCGACAAGGTCCAACTGGTGGGTTTCGGTACCTTTGAAATTAGGGACAGAGCTGCCCGTAAAGGAAGAAATCCACAGACCGGTGAAGAAATTAACATTGAAGCTGCCCGTGTACCTGTGTTTAAGGCAGGGAAAGCTCTTCGCGACGCTGTGGGCAAGTAAGACTGTCAATGAAAATCGATAGTCAGGCTGGTATGTCTGATTTTAAAGGCGATTACGTTTGATTTTAGATGAACATGCTTTGTTCCACATTAGCCTGGCGCCTGATATTGCGTAAAAGGTGGTAAGTATGCTTGCGTCTTGATAAGTTCCTTAAAGTTTCCCGGGTGATCAAACGGCGCACCCTGGCTAAAGAGGTTTGCGACCGGGGCCAGGTTGCGGTTAATGGTCGTGCGGCCAAAGCCGGAGCGGAAGTCAAACCAGGTGACACTGTAATGATTGGTTTTGGAAACAGGAACCTTAAACTAAAAATATTATCGATTCGGGAAAATGTACCGGCTAAAATGGCGGCGGAATTATACGAGATTCTGGAAGATTCCAGGCCGGTAAGAAATGACGGCGAGCTTTCGTAACAAGTAATCTGTTTGTCGCGGGCCGGGCAAATGACGAGAGGGACGGTAACTATTATCGCCCCTTTTTTATTAATAACATCAAAAGAAGTTCTCAACGTCAATTTTAAACCCAGTGACTACTTTTGAATCGACCGAGCCTTTTTTTTCTGCTTTATGTCTCAATATAAACTTGCCTTCTTGGACTGCGTAGATTTCCACACTGCAGTCTTCCGGATCAACAATCCAATATTCCTTGACGCCATGATTTTCGTATATTTTGAACTTTTTCTTAAGGTCGTAGTAACCAGTGCCGGGGGAGAGGATCTCAATCACCAGGTCGGGCGAACCTTTGATTTTTTCTTTCTCGATAATTGAAAGTCTCTCTTTAGCAATAAAGATAATATCGGGTTGATAAGTCTCAGTATTTTCAAAGTAGACATCGATTGGGGCAAAAAGAACCAGACCCAAGTCTTTTTCCATAACATAGCCGGCCATTTTAGTACCTAGTTTCATGGAAATAATCTGGTGATAGGTTGTAGGTGCAGGTGTCAATACCAAATTCCCTCCAATCAACTGGTAAGGAGCCCCTTCCGGCAGCCTGGAGTAATCCTCGTAGGTGTAGATCCTATCGCTCGTTATGGCTGCTTGTATTGCCTTTATTTCCTGGAGCGGTAGACTCATTCATAGCACCCCCCTGATTGTTTGAATCTGACTGCCTTTTGTTCCTTTTATATAATGTTTTATGGTTTGATGCAAACTCTCGGTCAATATGATATTAGTGAATCATGTCAATATTATACCAAAATAATCAATAAAGAAAACTTCAGGTCAGGCATTAAGATGATAAATCAGTTAAGCCCCAAGTGCTAAGCCGGCTGACGATGTGGCCGGTAGACGGCTTAATTATTAATCGCGAAACGTTGTAGGGCTTGAAAAATTGCTTCAGCGCCAAAAGTTACCGCTTCAACCGGGACCCGCTCGTCGGCGGCGTGGATCAACTTGGAAACTTCAATTTCCGGAGGCAGGTTCATCGGCATGAACCCATAGGTTTGAATACCTAGTCGCGAAAAAAAGTGACCGTCCGTGCAGCCGCTCAGCAAAAGCGGCACGGGATAACCGTCCGGGTCAGCCTCGCGCAGAATTTCTGCCAGGGTGTCAAACAAAGCCATGTCCGGTTCGCCTGGGTCGGCGCCACGCTGAATAAACTCAAATGCAAACTGGCCGCCCGTAATCTCACGGAGTTCACTAATCATATCTTCCGGCGTGCAGCCGGGCAGGAGGCGGCCGTCCAGTTGAAGCGTGATTTCGCTTGGAATCACGTTAATTTTGTGGCCGCCATGCACAATCGTGGCATTGACCGTGTTGTGCAGCAGTGGATCAAGGAACTGCCAGCTCTCATCAAGTTGGTCAAGTGTTTTGTCAGTCAGGGCCGGATTAAGGAGCCGGCGAATGACCGAGGAGGTAGAATCGGGTAAAACGGGTACCATTGTGTCTAGCATCAGGCGCACTACCGGTGTGATATGCACCGGCAGGCGGCGCTGTTCAATCTGTTGCAGCAATTGGGCAAGCTTAGCCATAGCGCCGCCGCGCCGGGGGATGGAGCCGTGACCGCCTGGTCCCCGCACCGTCACCTTCATCCAGCACAATTTTTTTTCAGCGACCATGATCATATAGAATTTTTTCCCGCCGAGACGCAGCGTATAACCACCGAGTTCCCCAATGGCGTAGCGGATGCCTTTAAAAAGGCCCGCGTGGTTGTTTACCAGGTATTTGGCGCCGTAATCACCGCCGCTCTCCTCGTCGCTTAAAACAGCCAGCACAATATCGCCGGGCAAAGCCGGGTTTTCGGCTTTGGCGCGCAGGCAAGCGGCCAGCATCATGGCCAGACCGCCTTTCATGTCCAGCGCTCCCCGGCCCCAAACGCAGCTTTCCGCTATCTTTCCTTCAAAAGGCGGGTAGCGCCAGGTCTGGTTTTCCGCGGTGACGACATCCACATGCCCGTAGAGCAGGAGCGGCGGGGCCTTGCCCTGTCCCGTTAGGCGAGTGATCAAGTTGGGGCGGCCGGGATCGCGGGCAAGGATAGCTGTTTCAAGACCGGCTTCGGTCAGCAGGTTGTTAATATAGGTAATACACGCCGCCTCGTCGCCTGGCGGGTTGGTTGTGTTAAAACGGATCAGTCTTTGCAGCAACTCCACCGGTCGCTGGTAGATCAGGATCTGCTCGCTGATTGGCGGCATATATGTAAGTACCCCCTCCGTTAGAACAACGGCTGGTCAATTCGATAAACGACTCCTTGAAACACGGCTATATGGTTTCCATCCGCGTCATCAATAGTGATACTGTACAAGCCCGTTCTCCTGGTCTTGTTTTTTTCCACGCCGGTGGCCACCAGCGTACTGCCGGGCGGTACGGCCTTCAAATAGGTTATGTCGGCGTGCAAAGCAACTGCGACGGTACCGTGTGAATTGCTGGCGGCGCTGAAAGCGATGTCGGCTAAAGAAAAAATGACACCGCCGTGCATTGAGCCATTGAAGTTCAACATGTCATCTCGGACTTGCATGCTTAGCTTTACGTAGCCTTCCCCGAGTTCGTCAAATCTAACCCCAAGCATCCTGGCAAAAGGATCCGTGGAGATCTTCTTTTTTATTTTTTCCATGTCGGGCATTAACGCACCTTCCCTCTCTATATATTGCTATTTTATAGTATATAGTTTTTGTTTGCCATAAGGAAAAGCGGCATTTACTGAATACTTATTAATGTAGTCTTAATTCAAGATTGAATAATTGTCAAATGCCGGAAAGGCGGAATATTATGAGATAGACGTAGCTGTGTAACTCGAAGGAGGTTATTCAACAACGGGCTGCAGTATATCAGACCTTTCCGCCGATGAAAAGTTATTGTTCGATTTGGTTAATCAGGAACGGGAAAAGGCGGGTTTGCCGGCGTTTACTTTGGATATGCGCCTGGTAGACCTGGCCCGCAAGAAAAGTGAGGATATGTTAAAAAATAATTATTTCAATCACAGGTCCCCCGTTTACGGTTTCCCGCTGGACATGGTGCGAAAAGCCGGCATTACGGCCAGGGCGATGGGTGCGGAGAATATTGCCATGGCAGCGACTACCCGGCGGGCGCACGAACTGATAATGGACAGCTGCGGTCACCGGCCAAATATACTTAACACCCTGCATGACAGCATCGGAATTGGTATATGCAAAACACGTTATGGGGTTGTTGTAACGCAGTTGTTCATAGGGATGTCTTACTGAAAGGCAATCACCGAAACCGAATTAAGGGATAACATAAACCAT
>MVQK01000141.1 GCA_002067515.1 Pelotomaculum sp. PtaB.Bin013
GGGAGTGGTGGGGTCACAGCCATGGTCAGCGGTAATGATTGCCACGTCTTCCTCCCGCATGGCGCCGAGCAATTCAGGAATTCTCCGGTCCAGCTCCGCCAATGCCGCGGCGTAACCTTGCGGGTCATTGCGATGCCCGTAGAGCATGTCAAAGTCCACCAGATTGGTGAAGATCAAACCTTCCTCCGTAGAGCGCAGCAGGTCTAATGTACGGTCAATACCCTCCAAGTTGCCTGCGGTGGCAACCGCGCGGCTGATCCCCTCCCCCGCGAAAATATCATTAATCTTGCCCACAGCAGTAACCTGTATATTATTTTCCACCAGCAGGTTCAGAACAGTTTTGCCCGGCGGTTTTAAAGAGTAATCGTGCCTGCGCGCCGTCCTGCGGAAACTGCCTGGTTCGCCAATAAAAGGCCTGGCGATTACCCGGCCGACGGCATGCTCCCCGACCAACATCTCACGCGCGGTCCGGCACATTGAATAAAGTTCCTCTATTGGGATTACTTCTTCGTGGGCGGCAACCTGGAAAACGCTGTCCGCGGAAGTATATACGATCGGGCAACCGGTTTCCATGTGCTTTTCGCCCAACTCTTTAATTATCTCTGTACCTGAAGCAGCCTTGTTGCCAAGCACCCGCCGCCCGATCTTTTCCTCATAAAGTTTGATTAATTCCGTTGGAAAACCATCCGGGTATACCGGAAAAGGCCGCTCCAGGATTATGCCGGCCATTTCCCAGTGACCGGTGGTGGTATCTTTGCCGGCGGAACGCTCAGCCATGCGTCCGTAGGAACCCGCAGGGATTTGGACCGGGGGTGTTCCTTCAATATTAATAATATTACCCAGGCCAAGACGTCCGAGGTTAGGCAGATTTAGTCCGCCGACCGCTTTAGCCGTATTGCCGAGGGTATTGCTTCCGGCATCACCGTATTCCACCGCGTCCGGCAGTTCTCCCACCCCCACGCTGTCCATAATCAGCAATAATACCCGTTTAACTTGCACAGTCTCATCTCCCAACTGCAATAACTTTCTGCTATAATTGTCTCATCCTTACTACTGACTACTGACTTCTGACTCCTTAATAGATTCACGCTCTCGGGTGGCTGCGGTTGTACACTTCTTTCATCCTCTGCTTGGTTAAATGTGTATATATCTGTGTTGTGCTGATGTCCGCGTGTCCCAGCATTTCTTGAACCGAACGGAGATCCGCGCCGTTTTCCAGCAAATGAGTGGCAAAAGAATGTCTGAATGTATGCGGTGTAATCTCCTTTTTAATCTTTGCCTTTAAAGCATACTTTTTAATAATTTTCCAAAAACCTTGCCTGGTCAGCCGCTTCCCGTGCTGGTTTATAAATACGGCGGGTGTATTGCCGGCCTTTGTTAGTTTGCTTCTGCCCCGGGTTAGGTATTCTTTAAGAAAACGCGCAGCCACATCACCAAGCGGTACGATTCTCTCCTTAGAACCTTTTCCAAAACAGCGAATAAAGCCGCTATCCAGATTAATGTGCTCCATATTAAGAGAAACTAGCTCAGATACCCTGATACCGGTGGCGTATAACAATTCCAGCATGGCTTTGTCTCTAATCCCGGCCGGTTCACTAATCAAGGGCTGGCCAAGCAAGGTGTCCACCTCTTCTACTGTCAATACTCTGGGCAGCTTTTGCGCCAGCTTAGGGAACTCTAAGTCGGCGGTAGGATCTTTCTGAAGAATATCTTCACTGACCAAATACTTATAAAAAGATCTGGCCGCCGCAAGGCGGCGCGAAATAGTTGCCGGAGAGCGCCCCTCCAACTGCAGTTGAAAAAGGTATGACATGACTACATTCTTATCCGCCTGTTCCAATGACTCCAGCCCGTATTTCCGGCAGAAATCAAGATAACCGTTCAGGTCTAGACGGTAGGATATCAGCGTGTTTTCAGCAAGTCCGCGCTCAACTGCAAGATGATAAATGTATTCATCAAGGAGCTCGATCATTTTATATTCACGCTCCCAAGAGTAGATTTACCACGACAAAAAAGCAGAGTCTCTTGACTCTACTTCCACACAAAACCAAATAATCCTTTTTATAAGTGTTAAAATACATAATTGGCCGCAATCTTGATTAACAACGGTGTCAGGTAAACCTCTACCAAGCCGGCGCCAGCGAAACAAACTGTTACTAAAACCATAATCCCGCTATATGCGATAAAGCTAGGCCATATCTGTATTTTAGAGTTATGAAACCTTTTAGCCAGCAGCCATGCGAAGGAAAGAGACGCAGCCCCTGCGAACAGCAGGGCTGGAATCATCAGGATATTATGAGGCAGAATAGCCACAATGGTTAAAACTGTTCCTTGGATACTTTTTTCCCTGGTCAGAAACTCAATCGCAAACCCCAGGGCAAACCCCCTTACAAAAAGAATGGCCAGCACAAATGGAATGCCAATAATCGTTAGCCCGAGCAGATAAATTGCCACGACCAAAATAATACCGTTGTATATGACATCTCTGGTTGCCATAGAAAAATCTATTTCCAGCATACCTGCCTGTTGTAAAAAACGATCCACCTCGGATTGCAGCTGATCAGTCTGGTCGGTCTGCAGCTTTTGAACCCCGGCGAAACCCGCCGTCAAACCTAGGGTAAACACTAGTAAAACGATAAAGTAAACAAGCCACTGCCGCCGCAGAGAGGTTTTACAAAGCGTTAAAAACGCTTTAAACACAACCTTACCTCCTCTCTCACCAACCTGTCCATGCTTATTCTTATGGGTTAGCCGCTTTTTTTATGACTAGTTCACTCTCATATTATTTTCCAGTGCAACATAGATATAATAAACATGAAGGTATTCAGGAGTCAGGAGTCAGAATTCAGAATATTTTAGGACAATAAGCCATTGTTTTATCCTGACTACTGATTACTGACTAGTATGTGTTTACTCCTATCCGAAGAAAGGGGAAAAAGAAATGCGGTTATATGCTCAGCGGAAGGGTATCGTCATTTGTGGAAAAATAAAAGACGCCCGGATACTGTTGGCTGAATATGCCCTTATGTACCGGACAGTCCAGGAATTGATCGGTAAGATATTGAACTAAACACAGGTATTCAGTAGTCAGGAGTCAGGAGTCAGAATAAAAGACTTTATCATTCCGAAATATTCTGAATCCTGACTCCTGAATTCTGACTCCTAATTTTTTATTTTTTGTGCCACCTTGATAATCTCGAATAAGTACCTGGCATTTTCAAGTAGATCTGCTACTGTTATATATTCATCTGTTGTATGGACTTTTTTCATACCAATACCGATTACTGCTGTTGCTATTCCTCTACTGTTAAAAATGTTAGCGTCACTGCCGCCGCCTGTTTTTACCAAACTGGGCTTCAGCCCGAGGTTCCGAGCCGCCTCGACAGCTATTTTAACCGGTGGAGAGTCCTCCGGCAGGTTGAATTCAGGATAAATTGTTTCTGTTACAATATCAGCGCGCGCTCCGAACTTTTCCGCCGCATTCTCAATAGCCCGGCGCATATGCTCGGTCTGCAAAACCCGTTTTTCGGCGCGCAGACTTCTGGCTTCACCCTGGATCGTAACGCTGTCAGGTACTATATTAACTGCTTTACCACCTGATATAATGCCTATATTACTGGTTGTCTCATGATCAATCCGGCCTACTTTCATCTGTGCAATAGCGTGCGCCGCCACTTGAATGGCGTTGACTCCTTCTTCAGGGTTAATTCCGGCGTGAGCCGCCCTGCCCCTGACGGTAGCGCCAATCCGGTCATGTGACGGCGCTACTGTCACAATCGTACCTGGTTGTCCGTCACTGTCAAGCACGAAGCAAATCCGCGCGGTGATCAGAGAATAGTCAAGATTTTTAGCGCCAAAAAGGCCGCCTTCTTCCCAAATCGTAAAAGCTGCCTCCAGGCCGCCGTGGATAACACCATTTTCCTTAACTAATCTTATCGATTCCAGAATAGCTGCAATCCCGGCTTTGTCATCCGCGCCCAGTATTGTTTCACCAGAGGAACTAATTACCCCGTTTTCCACCTTTGGCCGGACTCCACAGCCCGGCTCGACGGTATCCATATGGGCGCTGAGCAACAATACCGGCCCTTCCCCTGTTCCCGGCAGCCTGGCGATAATGTTGCCTGCTTCAGCCTTGGCTGTTTTACCGGCGTCATCTTCCCAAACCTCCAGCCCGAGGGCAGACAATTTTTTCTTCAGCAGGTCGGCTATCCGCCGCTCTTTACCGGAAACACTGTCGACCTGCACCAGTTCCAAAAACTCTTCGATAATCCGGTTAGATGTGTTCACTGATTCTCTCCCCGATAATGTTTTTGTCCAAATTCACAGTCTTCCTATTTGACTATTTGCCGATTTCCAATCCTGATATTACCGCTGTTTTTTCAATTCCACCGATTAACCCCTTGATGGAATTTTCAATATCATTTAATACTTTCCCAATATTTTTTGCCGCCGCGGCGCTGTTATCAGCAAGCTTGCGGACTTCCGCCGCTACCACGCCAAAGCTCCTGCCATGCTCACCGGCTCTGGCTGCTTCTATTGCCGCATTTAAACTGAGCAGCTTGGTATCATCGGCGACTCTCTTAATAAAATCAATTATTTCATTAATATTATTAATATTGCTCTTTGATTCATTTACTATCCCATTCATAAATTTAATTTGTTCCTGGATATTAATGTTAACCTTTTCCCTGTCAGATGCCATCAAATATAACAGTTTGGAGATTATTGGGTCAGCAACATGAACACTGTCTGGTTTCAGTTCATTAATCATTTGACGAGCTTTCTCACTGTTGGTAACATCTAAAACAATATCCAGTGAAGGAATCCGGAGGGCTTCCTTTAAATCAGTTATCGTCCTAATATTTAATTTCTTTGCCAGTACTAAAGCCGGGGCATCTTCCTTAACATCAACGACACCAACAATTTTCACATCGCTCATTCCATTTAAACATTCGATCATTGCGACACCGCCATTACCGCCGCCAACGATTAAAATATTCATATCATTGACCTCCGATAAAAATATTTAACCCTTTTATGCACATTAAGTTAAAGTATGTCATCGTACTAAATTTCCAACACTTCCCTGGCTTTTTCAACTATACTGTCAGGATTAAACGGTTTTGTCATATATATGTCGGCGCCAACTTCTTTTCCTTTCTGTTTGTCAAATTACTGTCCCTTAGCTGTGAGCATAACAATATAAATATCTATAAATTTTAACTCGTTCTTGACAATGTCGCATACCTCAAACCCGTTCATTACCGGCATCATCACATCTAGAAAAACAAGTTCGGGTCTTTCTCCTTTTCAAGGGCATCTTTTCCATTAACCGCAAAAAGCAACTCAACACCTTCATCCTCAAGTTCCTCCAGAGTTTGTTCCAATAGGATCCGGATATGTGGTTCATCATCTACTATCAACACTTTAGGCATTTCCATTGTCACCCGCTTCAAACAATTTATCATAATAAACTCTAACAACATATCTTGAGTCAGAAAAGACGTCGTTTACTATCTCTGCCTTCCCTGTTAGCACAACACAACCCACAATCCCTTCTCCTGCTCTGAGACTAACTTTGGGGTAATATTCCTTCCCTGCCGCGGCTAATATTTCAAATATACTTGTTTCTTCGTTCATGAGCATTATGGAGACATAGTCCGCTTTAATTACTTTCTTTACCTCATCAACTACTAATTGAGCGACTTCTTTAGGATCAAGGCTTGCGGCCAGTTTTTCCGCGCTGTCATATATAAGCGTTATTTCCTTGTATTTTTCCAGGGTCTCACGGCCAAGAATCTTTTTATCGTACTCTACAGTTGCCAGATGTGAAAGCAACGAGGCTAAAACATTTGCCTTCTCCCCTCCAAACACCCAACCGATTACTTTGTCTCCAATACTTATAGGATGTTTGAGTAAATCG
>MVQK01000142.1 GCA_002067515.1 Pelotomaculum sp. PtaB.Bin013
TGCTGGCGTTTGGTGAGGCTTACATGGACGGTTTGATTGATATCACCGGGGATCTGGACGATATCATCAAACTGGCCGGCTCCAGCATGGAGTTAAACGGGGAAAACCGGGGCTGGCAGATCCTGACCAAAATCTTTTCACACCGGACGCATTTATCTTCCTTACGGGAACAAAAAGAAAACATCCGGCACCATTACGATTTAGGCAACGATTTTTTCTCCCTCTGGCTGGATGAAACAATGAGTTATTCTTGCGCTTATTTTAAAAATGCTGAAGATTCCCTGACGCAAGCCCAAATTCAAAAGATTGACCACGTGCTGAAAAAATTACAATTGCGCTCCGGGGAAATTCTTCTCGACATCGGCAGCGGCTGGGGATGGCTGATAATCCGCGCCGCCCAGTTTTACGGGGCAAAAGCGGTGGGAATCACCTTGAGCCGTGAACAATATCAGGAAACCCAGCGCCGGATTACGGAACTGGGTCTTAAAGATCAGGTGGAAGTCGAGTTGATGGATTACCGGGAACTGGACGGTAAAGGGCTTGCTTTTGACAAAATTGCCAGCGTCGGGATGTTCGAACATGTTGGTCAGGCAAACTATCCCCAGTTCATGATGACATTGAAAAAACTCCTGAAAGAAGGCGGCTTAGCCTTGCTTCATACTATAACGCACACCAAAGAAGGGCCGGTCAACAGATGGATAAAAAAGTATATTTTCCCCGGGGGTTATATCCCTTCTTTGCGCGAAGTAATCAGCCTGCTGCCCGACTATAATCTTCACGTTTTAGACATAGAAAGTTTACGGATGCATTATGCAATGACACTGGAACGCTGGGCGGAAGGATTTGAAAAACATACCGACAAAATACGGGACATGTACGATGAACGTTTTGTGCGGATGTGGCGGCTGTACCTTCGTTCCTGCGCTTCTTCTTTCCGTGTCAGCGGCCTTAATGTTCACCAGATTCTGCTCTCGAATGGGTTAAACAACAACCTGCCCCTAACCCGGGAGTTTTTATATCATTGATCCTTATTCTCCAGCATTCTTACCCGTTCTTCAAGCAATTCAATATTCGCCTGCATGTTTGTCATCATTTCCGCTACGGGGTCGGGAAGCAGGTCGTGTCGCAAATCAATATCGACTTCATCCGTTAGCGCCAATTTCTGGCCGTTCCGGGCAACAATTTTGCCGGGAACACCGACAACCGTGCTGTTCGGCGGAACAGCCTTTAAAACAACCGAGCCGGCCCCAATCCTGGAGTTGTCTCCCACGGTAAACGAGCCGAGCACCTTGGCTCCGGTACTGATCACGACGTTGTCGCCAATGGTGGGGTGCCTCTTTTCTTTTTCTTTTCCCGTCCCACCCAGGGTTACTCCCTGATAAATAGTTACATTTCTACCTATCTCGGCGGTCTCACCAATCACTACCCCCCCTCCGTGGTCGATAAATAAACCTTCGCCTATTTTCGCCCCGGGGTGGATCTCAATAGCGGTAAGAAAACGCGCAAACTGTGAAATTAACCTGGCCGTTAAAAACCAACCATGCCGGTAAAAAAAATGCGCCACCCGGTGTATGACTACGGCGTGAAAACCCGGGTAACAAAGAATCACTTCCAACGCGGACTTGGCGGCGGGATCGCGCCGCATAATACTCAGGATATACCTTCTAAGCTGACTAAACATTATTAACCTCTCCATACATAATTTAACCAATTGCTTTACTGTTGATGGAACTAATATTATTCCCTTTATGATTATTTATGCAGGTGCCCGGTTATTCCCCTAATTACTAACGCTAGATATAGTACATGTTAGCTTCACGCGAAAGACGTATCTTTTCAGCTTCCTGGCACAGGTCTTCCAATGTGGTGCTGTCCAAAACATGAGCAATAGAATCTCTGATTCTTTCCCACATTATCCTTGTCGCGCAAGTGTCGGCACGCACACATGATTCCGGATCATCTTCGCTGACACAACCGGTCGGCCCCAGAGCCCCTTCCAGGCACCTGATCACTTCACCGACCGTAATCCGGGCCGGTTCCCTGGTAAGCAGATAGCCCCCCTGAGCGCCCCGCACGCTTCGAACCAGTCCCCCCTTGCGCAAGAAGGTAACCAGTTGTTCCAAATACCCCTCGGATATTCCTTCTCTTTCCGCAACCCGGACGAGCGCGATAGGTTCGTTGGGGGTGTAGTTTTGAGCCAGATCTACCATAGCGCGCAGGCCGTACCGCGCTCGTGTTGAGAACTTCAAAGCGTTTTAACCCCATTTCTAAAAATGTTTATTATCTATCTAAGTATACTATTATTACTATACTATATTCTCCATTTTATTTCTACACTTAATCTGGCCCGTTACAAAGAACAAATTTGCGGGACCTTTGGGCATATAACGCCGCTCATTTATACCTAAAGGTAACTTAATTACAACTCTCAAATAGCATAGTTTCCTAAGCAAAAAAGATAAAGGGTAGAAACCACGATTCCACTATGGGAATCTGTCTACCCTTTACCCGAGGTGTACTGCAACTCAGTACATCCCTCCTTTATCCCCCGCGTATCGGTCCGGTCGATATTACTATCTTCCCTTCCTGGCGTCCGGTTTCTCCCTCACGGGAATCTTCGCTGCGCTCACGCCTACTCCCAGCTTAAACCTTGGTACCGGCTGCTCACCTTGCCTAACGACTTACTCCAGCCATCAGCCTCTCAGCAACCTGGTCAACCTCTTACTTCACCAACCGGCTCTTCAGAAGTCTTCCTCTGAACCCTCATTTCACTACGGTACCGGTCTCCTACTCCCCAGCAGCTTTACTTCAACTGCCGGACTTTCAGTGCGCTAATCCGCCCCGAACTTCACCTTAGTCACAGGGCTTTAGCTTGACCTGACCGGTTGTCTGCTAAGTCTTCCGGCTTTACAGCCAACCTGCCTTTGAACCGCTTCAGGTTACAGCTCTACTGTTGCGGCGTTTCCCAGCTACCGGTCACCGAACCTGCCGGGGGTTTTCCTCCCAGTACTTTAACTTGAGAGCTATTTCCTGGGACACTTTCATTATACGTAGCTGAACCTATATTGTCAATATGTTTTTTGAAAATTTTAAATAATTATTTTAATTAGAAAAATCACACATTCACTTCCACCTGAACCTCCGTATTTTCTAAAAAACGTGCCACCATATTGTAAAAACCGATAATCAAAGTCAGTTCCACCAGTTCACGGTGGTCAAAACGTTCCGCCAGCTTGTTAAACGTTTCATCGGTGGACTTTACTTTAACAGTAACTTCATCGGTATATTCCAGCACCAACCTCTCCAAATCGCTGAAACATTCCTCAGCCGGGCTTATTTTCACTCCGGCGATTTTTTCTTCCGGAACCCCCGCTTCCCGCGCCATCTTTTCATGCTGGTACCATTCGTAATAAGAATTGCACAAAGTAGCCACCCTTAATATGGATAACTCACGCAGGCGCGCGTCCAGTTTCACCTGAGACAATAACGAACTGCCCAACCGCATGTAATGACGTACACTGTTCTCCGCGTGGGCCATCATCTTATTAATATTCAGGCTATTGGTAGGTCCGCCGGCCAGAATCATTTTACGTGTCTTCTCGGGCATCTGCTCAACCGGCACAAGCGGCAGGCGAGGCCCCCTTTTCTCATCTTCTATGGCATCATTTTTCCCTTGATATACTCCCGTCATATGACTTTACCCCCTACATATTTATTTTTTGCCACTCCTTGTCAAATTTCTTTTTAACGGGCTGCTATTCGCTGAATATGAGCCGCTGGGCGACTTTTCATAAATAAAGCAGCTAAGCCAGCCAAGACAGGTAGAATAAAAATTACGAAAATCGCTGATGGAAGACCCCAAATATCGCCTATGCGACCGAGAAGTATCACAGCGAGACCACCTATACCTCCAGCAAATCCCATTGTCAACCCTGCTGCCAGCGCTTTGTTATCCGGAATAGCTTCTTGCGCAGCTACAACAGTGACTGAAAAGCTAGATAACAAGGCCGCGCCTCCCAAGGCTAAGAAAATCGTACTCAAAGTACCTTGAGTATAGAGGAAAGCTATGAATAAAGGTGTCGCAACAACGAGGGATCCAACGATTAAACGTTTGCGTCCATATAGATCCGAGATAAAACCACCTATGATTCCTCCAATAGCCCCTGAAAAAAGCATAATTGTAACCAGATGACTTGCGGCTATGTTAGATAAGTTTTGTGACTTAAAATACAGTGGAAGAATGGTTAACATCCCCGTATAGGCTAGCGAACGAACGGCAATAACCGCAACGATAGCAACAAGTTCCTTTACCGCGGATTTAAGAGAGTGCAGAACCACTGAAAATGCCGGGGCGGCACCGGATAAAACATCGCTGCGTGGCGCAAAGAGAAATAGCAAGATGGCTACGACAATTCCAGGCACAACCGTAACGATGGTGGCATGTAAACCGTAAACCTGGAATAACGGAACCAAAAGGAGTGGACTAAGGGCAAATCCAAAATTACCGAAAGCTACAAAAGCAGAAAGTAGAACGGCTTTACGATCACCGCTTAAGACATTAACCATAGTGGATGCCTGGGGATGGAAAGCAGCCGTGCCAAGGCCGGCTAGTGCTGCAAGGATAACCAGGAGTCCATAGTTCTGGACTATTCCGGTTAAGCTGAGCATAATCGCCATCCATAAAGTTCCAACGTGAACGAACCAACGTTTTCCTTGACGATCCAAAAAATAGCCGAAAAGCGGTTGAACTAACGATGATGTTATGGTAAAAGCAGATACTAAAATAGCTGCCCGGGTCGCTGTAAAGCCAGGGGTCAATACAACCAAAAACGGAAGCATCTGGGGAAGGTAGTTACTGTACAGATCGTTGAGCATATGGGCAAAAGAAAGTATACCAATTGTAGAATATTTAATATGATGCTTTTTGTTCATTTGGAGACTCCTTTCAATTAAGCAGTCTCTTATAGTCTGCTTTAGTTTCGATGGTTGCTTTGGAGAGTTTTATAACGGGATAGAAAGAACTCAAAATTTTTATAACGAAGGCAAATATCTCGCGCTTGTTCATGAAGCTCCAACATTCCCTTGGGAGTAATGGCGTACCATTTTCTTGGTTGACCAGTCTTTTGCGTTTCCCAACGTGTCTCAACCAAACCGTTTTTCTCCATCTTTTGTAAACTACGATAAACGCTTGCGCTATCAGAAAAACAATAAGCAAGTTCGTTTTGCAGCCTGCTTAAAAGCAAAGCTCCATAAGAAGGGGCTTCAGCTAAAAATAATAGTAAAAAAGCTGGCGTGTGTCGGCCATGTTTTTTAGGCATAATTCCTCACCCTTTCATGCTAAACACAATAAACTGCTAAACTTCCTATACTGTTTAACGCATATTAATGTTATTTACAGTAGCACAAATAAATTAGAAAGTAAAATTGAAATATTAATAATGGTGAGCTTTTATTACTAAAATAAACGCAGAGCAACTGTTTTTCTTCTGCTTTCATGGAATTTCATTTTCCCATGCCCCGGCTTTAAAAGTCTGCTCTTGTTGGATGGATAGCGGAATCGTGGTACGAATGGTTACATACATGATTATCATGTTGCTGGCTATATTATTGATTAAGCTTTTAAGTGAACGGTTACTAATACCGGAAGTAAAACCCTGGAGATAAACAAAAAAGCGACAGAATAATCTGTCACTGGGTGGTAAACTCAATAGAAAAAAAGCTATCTTATTAGAAGAACTATTGTTTTATTAAAAATAATTAGGGTCATTATCATCCGAAACAATCGCCTTTAAAAAAGGACGCTCTTACAATAAATCTAGGCTGTCAACGTTTCCATCTGTTCCACCAGCCGGGCGAATAAATTGAGCCCGTCTTGCACGGGTTGAGGTGTGGTCATGTCCACTCCGGCTGTTCTCAACAA
>MVQK01000143.1 GCA_002067515.1 Pelotomaculum sp. PtaB.Bin013
TCGGCGCTTCCAGAAACCCTTGCATAATCGTTCCATATCCGGGACTTGCGGCAACTCCGGGCACAACCTCTCCCATTTCACTATCAAATGATAAAAGATCCTCTCCTTCCAACTTTAGTCCCGCTAAATTGGTAAAGTTGTACAGCTGGATTTGACCAGATTCGGAAACGCCTTGGGCTCCTTCGGCTGTTACTTTTCCGTCTGCGGAAATCATTATTTTATTTGTGTCTGGATTAAACTGGATCCCCTCCAGTATACAGCCACTCGGAGTCACCAGATTGCCGGACTCATCAAGGTTAAAAGTGCCGTCGCGCGTAAAATACTCCTCACCGCCACGGACAACCCGGAAAAAACCTTCTCCCTTAACGGCAAGATCCAGTGAACGTCCAGTTTTTATGACATCCCCCGGGCTAAAATATCTGGCCACTTCCGCTACCCGCACACCATTGCCAGAGGTTACGTCGGTGTTACCCGGAGAACCTGTATATTCTACTGGTTGATTGATTAGCTCGGCAAAATTAGTCCGGAGTTTTTTATAACCTGGAGTGTCAATATTAGTCAGATTATTAGCTAACGTGTCAACCCTTAATTGCTGGGCGTTCAGTCCACAAGCGCTGCTACTCAATGCTTTTAGCATATCCCTACACCTCTATAATACCATAATCTTTAGGAAATTCTATCCATCGGTTATTTTTTGTGCAACTAAACTAGAAAAAAGGTATCTTTACTGTTTTACCTCAAACTACCCACCTGGTTAACTGCTTTAGACAGCATTTCGTCCTGGGATTGAATCAAGCGCTGGTTAGCCTCATATGCCCTGGTTACGGTAATCAAATTAACCATCTCGTCAACAGGATTGACATTAGAGCCCTCCAGAAAACCTTGTTTAACAGTAGTGTTGGATGCGGTTTCCGCCGCCCCTTCTCTGTCAACAAATAAATCGTCAGCCTCTTTGTAAAGATTATTAAGATTGCTAAACTCAGCCAGTTGGAGTTTTTCCACCCGGACACCGTCGACCATAACGCTCCCGTCAGACGTAACGTCGAATTTTAATTCCGAATTTCCCAGTAATATTTCGCCGTTCTCACCCAGCACACGATAGCCTCCGGCAGTAGCCAGATAGCCATTTTCGTCAATCTTAAAAGCGCCATTGCGGGTATAACAGATCCTTCCCGGATCACCCTGTGCCGGAGCGTTTACCGCAAAAAACCCCGGGCCTCTCAGAAAAATGTCCGTTTTATTCCCAGTTTCTTGAACACTCCCCGTGGTGAAATCAGTTGATATTTCCGCCAACCGCGCCCCTATACTCGTAGTTCCAATTTTTCGGGTGTGCTGCGGCAACAATGGGTTTTTATTTTGGGGGCCTCCTTTTTCGATCAAAAGCATCTCGGGAAAACTCTTAATTAAATAAGTATCCTTTTTGTAACCAGGTGTCGTCGCGTTCGAAATATCATTTGCCGTCCCGTCAATACATGTTTGTAAAACATCCATCCCGGAAGCAGCCATATACAAGCCCCTTAACAATTCATACCACACCCTTCGATTAATGTTTCATTGGATACGTTTTTTATACTGATATATATGAAATCTGCTCCAACTTTTTCCTTAGCCTGTCTATTGCCCGGGTATGCAACTGACAGACTCTTGATTCCGAAACTTCAAGCACCTTGCTTATTTCCTTCAAAGTAAGTTTTTCATGGTAATATAGTGACAACACCAATTGGTCCTTATCAGATAGTTGGCTGATGGCTTCTGCCAGAAGCCTCCTTCCTTCTTCCTTCTCAACAATGTCCAGAGGATCGGGACTTGCCGGATCACGGATTAAGTCCACCAGGCGAACCGGCTCGCCGTCAGAACCCGGCGTAATTTCATCCAGGGAGGAAAGACTGAGCAGGTTGGCCTGTCCAGTCAACTTGCGCAGTTCCGACAGGCTTATCCCCATCGCTTTAGCCAGCATCTCGCCCGACACATCGTCGCCATGCTCTTTCTGCAATTTTTCCCTTATAGAATTTAACTGCTGTATTTTTTGCCAAACCGTGCGGGGTACCCAGTTAAGCTTACGGATTTCGTCAATCATGGCGCCCTTAATGCGGCTGTACGCGTAAGCCTTGAAGCTGGTTCCCAGATCAGGATTGTATTTTTCCACTGCCTCCAAAAGACCAAATACCCCGTAGCTTTCCAGGTCTTCCTGGTCTATTATGGCGGGTAATCTTACCGCTAACCGGCCCGCCAGGTGTTTCACCAAGGACAAATGAGCAATAACTAATTCATGCTTAATATTTTCCTCCCTCGTTATGCGGTAATCCCGCCAAAGCTCTTCAGTAACAGCCATGTCATCACCCATTTCCGAACAACCCAATTAACTTGCCCCAAAATCCACCGTTAACCGCGGGAGAACGGCTAACTCCCATTAACAATTCCGCCATCCCGGCAATACTCCGGGAAGCTGGTGAAGAAGGGCTGGTTATAAAGAAAGGTTGCTGACTTTTTATTGCCTGGGTCACAAGCTTGTCTTCAGGGATCCACCCAAGACTGTTTATCTTTATTTCTAGAAACCGGCCGGCAACCGATTGAATTTTGCTTAATGTTCGCGTTGCCTCCCGCCTGTTGGCAGCGCGGTTAACCACGAGATATACTTCCGAATGCACTTTATATTTGGCTAGCACTTTTATTAGCGCGTAAGCGTCAGTCAATGAAGTCGGATCAGGTGTTACCACAATGATCACTTCCCCTGCCGCCGCTAAAAAACCAAGCACATTCTTATTGATACCAGCGCCGTTGTCAATAATAAGGACATCATCTCGACCGCTGAACCGGTCAAACATTTTCAAGAGCCACTGTCGCCTGGTTTGGTCCAAGTTGGCCATTTCCAGATAACCGGAACCGCCGGATATTACATTTATCCCCAGCGGGCCTTGTACAATTATTTCCTCGACAGTTTTATCCCCATATAGTACTTCATATAAGCTAAAGCGTGGAACCAGCCCAAGTACGACCTCTGCGTTGGCCAAACCCAGATCCGCGTCAAAAAGAGTAACATTGAGGCCCATCTTAGCCAGGCAAAGCGCCAAGTTAACCGACAAGCTGGTCTTGCCGACTCCGCCTTTGCCGCTTGCCACAGCGATGGCCCTAGGGCCGCACGGCGTACTTTCACTTTTTGCTATTGTACTCCGGTAAATCCGGCCTGCCTCAGGTGGCAATGATTTCATCCGGGTCAACTCCCCTGAACAGCAACTCTGCTATGTTATTGGGCTTAGCTTCACATATACTGTCAGGTATGCCCTGTCCGTCCGCCAGGTAGGCTACCGGCATACCTAAAGTGCATACTAAATTTAATATTGAGCCGAGGGTTTCAGTTTCATCCAATTTAGTAAAAATAAGTTTTGAAAATTTTATCCTTAGAAATTCATTGGCAATTTTATTTAAATCACGGTTTTTCGTAGTAGAACTTAAAACCAGAAAGACATCCTGCGGTTCCTGCACAGCATCCAGAAAACTTTTGAGTTCCAATACCTGTCCGGTATTTCTCGCTGAGCGCCCCGCGGTATCAATAAATATATAGTCCTTGTCCGCATTATTTTCCACAACTTTACCCAACTCAGCCGGAGTCATTACTATTTGGACCGGGGTGTTGAGAAAATTGCCGTATGCTTGAAGCTGCTCCACATCTCCCAAGCGGTAAGTGTGAACCGCGACCAGTGCAATCTTTTTACGGTCATTAAGGCTGAACCTGGTAGCCAGCTTCGCCAGTGTGGTTGTCTTGCCTACTCCGGTAGGTCCCACAAAGGTTAAAACCCTGGCTTTTTCTACTGGTTTGTAGGCCGGCTCCAAAAGATGGACAATTTGCTTTCTAATATTCAAGAAGACACTTTCGGACTTATCGCCTGGCTGATACAGTTTATCGCTGATATTAGTCAACAAGCTTTCGACAATATCCGCCTGCAAGTCCATGTTTAAAAGCGCCTTTCGCCACCTGTCAGGAAGGTCCTTTTCCTGGCCTCCTTCTATTTCTTTATTCACAATCATTTCAAAGAGGCTTCTCCTTTCTACACCTTGCCGACCATCCCATCCCCCGGCGTCCGTACCACCCGCTATCAATCTTTTCGCCGGCTCTTCCTGCTGTTTAGCGCTGTGTCCGCCACCGGCGAGACAGAGTGTACGTTCACCATGTCCATGCTGTTTTAAGGATAGCGGCGCTGAGGAGCCAATATGCCTGTGTGCCGCATTGCCGGCTGTCATAGCCAATTGCGCAGGGACCCTTTTCAACCTTAGATTAATCTCATGAGGCTCATCAAGGGCGGCAGTAACCTCCAGCAGTCTGGGCATAAAAAATCCCGCAATACCTTTGGCAGGCACCTTGTAACTGCTGACAATCACCGCATCCGGACCCAGATCCTGCTTTATCAGCCTGATAGCCTCCTGCATTTCCCTGACTACATAACGTTTAATTTTCAATCTAACGTCACCGTCCCTATAGCCTCAACTTCTACATTCGGAGCGATTTCATTCATTGACAGCACGGCAAGGTTCGGCAGAAACCTTTCCGTCAACCTGCGAAACGGCAGGCGTACCTTTGATGAACAAAGAACCACCGGAGGAAACCCGCGCAGGGTGAGGTTATCCACTGTTTCCTTCAACTTATTTAACACTTGCCTGGCAACTTGCGGTTCCAAAACAGGATAAGAACCCATTTGAGTCTGTTCAATAGAGTCGGCGACAGACTGTTCCAACCTGGGATGCAAAGTGACTACCGCAATTTTTGATGAGTCCGTCCCCGTATACTGGCTGCAAATGGTCCTGGACAAGGCCTGACGCGTACATTCCGTCAGGTAGTCAGGGTCCTTGCTAATCCTGGCGCCGTCTGCCAACGCCTCCAGAATACCGGCCAGGTCTCTTATCGGCACTCTTTCTTTCAGGAGATTTTGCAAGATTTTTTGCACTTCACCCATGGTCATCAAGTCAGGGACCAGTTCCTCAACAACAACCGAATTCTTTTCTTTCACGACATCCAGCAATTCTTTAACTTCCTGCCTGCCTAACAGTTCGTGCGCGTGCCTCTTGACAACTTCAGTGAGATGGGTAACCAAAACAGTGGCACAGTCAACAACAGTAAACCCGTTCATTTCCACCTGGTCTCGGTCTTCGGCGGATACCCACCAGGCCGGCAGTCCAAAAGTCGGCTCAGTGGTAGGTGTCCCCTTGACATTCAACTCCTGCCCAAGCGGGTCCATGGCCAGGAACTGCCCCGGCATCAACTCGCCAGCGGCTATTTCAATACCGCGCAACTTAAAAGAATAAGCGTTTGGGTTAAGCTGCAGGTTGTCCCTGATCCGGATCGGGCGGACATAAATCCCCATTTCTCCGGCACACTGGCGCCGGACGGCCGCCAAACGGTGCAGCAAGTCACCACCCTGTCCTTCATCAGTCAACAAGATCAGATTGTACCCTATTTCAATCTCCAAAGTATCGACTTGAAAAAAAGTAGAAACATTTTCCGGCTCTTTCTTTTGCTCCCGGCTTTCACGCGCGACTTTTTCCTGTTTGGACACTGTTTTTTTCCGCTCCGCCTGGATCATGCTGTAGGCCAGATACCCCGTGGTCCCAGCCAGGGAAAGAAACAATACATTTGGCATAGCGGGAACTATTCCAATCATGAATAGAATAAACGTAGCCACTATCAATACTTTTGGAAAATTTAGAAACTGACTTGACAGATCTTTGCCAAAACTGGCATCCGAAGTGGCCCTTGTGACCAGAATACCTGTCGCGGTTGAAATAAGAAGCGCCGGTATCTGAGCTACCAGCCCTTCACCAATTGTCAACAAAGTATAAGTTTGCAACGCTTGAAGAAAGGACATGTTCTTTTGCACCATGCCGATAATCAGGCCGCCTAAAATGTTAATAATAATG
>MVQK01000144.1 GCA_002067515.1 Pelotomaculum sp. PtaB.Bin013
CGGGACCGGAAGGATAAGGAATATGTTAGGAGCAAGGAACGCCTGATGGATATCCTCAAGGTTGCCATCAACAAGGAGTCGGATTCAGCCGAAATGGAAAGAAAGTTATGTCTTGCCTAAATAATAAAACAAACAGTATGTAAGGTTTTGATCTTTACACATTCAAAAAATTATGGAGGTGCAATTATAATGAAAGTTGCTTATGTTTTCAGCTCGACCAATTCCCAAAAGATACTGAACAACATGATCATTCCGCAGTTGGAAGGAGGCCATCACGGCGCTGAAGTCGCCGGAATGTTTTTCTTTATGGACAACGCTTTCTTCCTTCTGGAAGGCAGCAAAATGGGCGAACGGCTGCAGACCCTGCACGAGAAAACCGGGATGCTGCTGATGGCCTGCGACCAGTGCGCCATAGAGCGGGGCATTGATAAAAAACTGGTGCCGGGCGCTTCGATCGGATGCTTCCCCAACCTTTACGCCGCTTTAGGCGGAGCCGGCGTTGATCAGGTAATCACATTATAAAGTCAGACATTTGGCACTTGCCAAATACATCATTGTGGATATGAAAGGATGCCCATGAAATACCGCCTTGACGAATTCATTGGCGGACGGCCATGGAAGTTTACGTACGATCGACCGGTTATCGGGCTTGATCTTGGATCACGCGCATCAAAAGGCGTGCTGCTCACGGGAAAAGATATATTCGTGACGCTTATTGCAACCGGTCTTTACATGCAAGAAACTGCCGATGAACTTATCGAAAAATTACTTGTGCTTGCAAATGTGCAACGAAGTGAAATAGGATTCATCACAAGCACCGGCTACGGCCGGATTGCACTTTCTTTTAATGACATTCCTTTTGATGTGGTCACCGAAATATCGTGCCACGCCATGGGAGCTCACGCCTTGTATCCCGAGGCCCGCACGATTATTGACATTGGCGGTCAGGACTCCAAGGCGATTAAAGTTGACAGAACAAACGGCATGGTCGTTGAATTTGCTATGAACGATAAATGCGCCGCCGGAACCGGTCAATTCCTCGAAAAAGCCGCGGTGCTTCTGGGTATTACACTTGATCAAATGGGAACGTACGCGTTGACTTCCAAGAGCCCTGCGATCATCAGCAGTCAGTGCGTGGTCTTTGCGGAATCAGAAGTGATTTCGCTCAGGGCAAAAGGCGCGCGAGTCAATGACAGCGAAGCGGTGGCTAATATTGCCGCGGGAATTCATTATTCAGCCGCCCGTCGTGTAAGCAATCTCCTCGGTCGCATCGGCACTGAGCCGGAGCTGATATTCACCGGTGGCGTATCCAACAACCCGGGCATGCGTCATGCGCTCGAAGAGCTTATTGGAAACTCTTTTATTCCAACAACCTTCGATATGATTTATGCTGGCGCTTTGGGGGCGGCAGTTTATGCAACGCAGCATGCGGCGCGCGGGACGGCTGTTTCCAGCGCTTCCTTTGACAAACAGCACACGGCCACCACGCATATTAATGAATTGATTGAACAGGAGCAACGCGCTTTTATTGACAAAACCGATGGACGAAAAAAGGGTCGGCTATTTCTGCGCCTATACACCGCTGGAAGTGCTTAACGCCGCAGGTGTGGGTCACGCGCGACTCCTTAAAGCCGGCGATTCCGAAACCGTTGCTGCAGGCGAACTCTTTACCCAAAGCGTTTTTTGCGATTTCAGCAAAAGCTGTATCGGCGGTTTTGCGCAAGGTGACCCGTTCTATAGCGCTGTCGACAAGCTTTATAACTTCCACACATGCGCATCTATGAAGCGTGTAACCGAACTGATTGAAGGATTTGTTCCTGTCAAGCTGCTCAATTTGCCGAAATTACGCGACCTGGAATCATCACGGCTATTCTTTCGCGATGAGATTTTCGAACTAAAGCGCGACCTGTTTGAACTCATTGGTCACGAAATTTCCGACAGCTATATTCGTGAACAGATCGTGCGCTATAATATTCTCCGTAAACTTATCAAAAACATTTCCGAACTGCGCAAACGCGACAATCCGCCGATTTCGGGCAAGGATTTTGTCGAACCGGCAAGAGCGTTTTACTACGTTCCGCCCGAAAAGCTTATTGACACGCACGACAAAATCTACCGTGCTCTTTCCGCGGTAAGCGGCGCCGGCTCCCGTCCGCTGCGTCTCATGATTAGCGGCAGTATTGCCGCCGACGGCGACCGTCGTCTTCTTGACATTCTTGAGGGCGAAATGGGCGCGCGCGTGGTGGTGGAAGATCATTGCGCAGGGTTAAAGCCGTTCTATAATACGGTAAAGGAAACAGGCGATCCACTTTTGGCATTGGCTGACGGGTATTTAGATCAAGCACCGTGTACCCGTATGAAAACACTTCAAGATAACGTAAACTTTGCCGGTCAACTGGCTCAGGAATATCAGGTCGACGGGGTGCTGCATGTATATCTCAAATTCTGTTCGTGCTATGGAATCACCAAAAAGCCGTTTCTCAATCATTTTCAAAGTATCGATATCCCGGTGCTCGATCTGTCAAGCGACTACTCGGGCAACGATTACGGACAGATCAAAACACGCATCAAGGCATTCATTGAAGTAATCAACGCAAGAAGGAGCAAAAAGAATGGTTCCAACACAATATGCCGCCGCTGCACGGGGTAAAACGTCATCGGCTGTCGAGGAGCTTGGAAAACTTAGAGAGTCGTACAACATTGCTAACATCGAAAGACTCGTTGTCCAGGGTAAAAAAGCGATCTGGGGTGGTAATTCGTGGGAAACGCCGCTTATTTACGCTTGCGACACTATTCCGGTCGGAATGGGTGAATTGTGGCGCGAAGAAAGCCGCGCGGCCGAAAGTGTTGGAGAAAATTATTTCCAGATTCCTCCTGAATTCTTGTGGTCGCGTTTCTTGTCAAGGAATTGGAACGCGTTGTTCTCTGGCTTAATAACGGCAAACCGCTTGACGATGAAAAATTATGGTCTGAGATCAATCGCAAGAATCTCGTTTCTCAAAAAATCCGAACTATTCTTGATTTGCGGCTAAAGGCGCCGCTTTATCTATCAAGTATTCCTACCATGCAACTGCTTGTAGGATCCACTCATTATTTTGGACAACCGGAAAAGTACATCGCCTTGCTTGATCAATTGATCGATGAGTTAACCTTGGCAGCGCGTATACCGGAGGATCGCTTCTTTATTCCGATCGTATTCGCCGGTGGCGGTAGTGGCATGGGTATTTTACAAGTAATCGAAGAATCGCATGGAGCGGTAGTGGGTTGGGAAGCAGCCGGAACCGGAGATTACCGGCTTGACGTTCCACCACTCGAATCAATTGCACATTATCTTCTTGATGCGCAAAGCCACGGAGAGCTCGGTGAAGGGGCAGGCACGTCGGCAACATACAGAAGATTTCGTATGAAAGAACTTATTAATAAAACCCGTGCAAAGGGCATTATCTCTTTGTCACATTGGAAACCAATGTGCATACGGAACCTCCAACCGAGGAACAGATCATACGTGTTTGGTCAAAGGCACTCAGCAACACCCGCTGTTACTGCTGCCGCCTGAGCAGTCACAACTGGGTAATTGCAGGAACAGCCAGCTTCATTTCCTTCAAAACACCTGATAGTGAAGTATACGTAGAGGCGCCGGTAAAATTCATTGCGCAATATGCAGATATTGACGGTAAGATCAATAAATACCCCAAAGCCTTTACTAAACTGTATGAAGGTGATTCAGGCCATCCGTTAAGCATATTTACGCCAACCGCCCAGAGAAAACCCAATAGCCATCCCTTCCATGCAAAAGCTCTGCCTGGAATCCATGGAAGCAGCACAGGAGTTAAAACGCAACCTGTTATTAATGCGCCGACGTAAGCGTAAAAATCAGTGAGTCCGAAAGGGCCTATGCCAATGAGGTTTAACAAAAATAGTACGCCAAAAATCATTAAGGATATCTTGAAAGTGCCCACTAATTCAATCGGCGTCAAAACCAGCCGGTCATAAGCGCTAAACTTTACAGTCCGCATTTCACCGGTTGCTTTCATTCCCGAGTTGATGAATGCCTTTATATCCTTTGCTCTCACCGATCCATAGACTACTTTAAAGCCAGTTTGCCTTAAAACAACGTGAGCACTTACCCCCGGCGCACCTAATTGCGGCAATATCAGCGTTTTATGCGTGACAACCTGTGATAGCTTTGTTTTGGCAATACGGCTTACAAGCTCTTCTGTGCCAAATGTGCCTTTTCCCGCGGCACACCAGACATTAATACCCTTGGTATCAAGTACCAGAATCCATACCTTGAGGTCTTTCAACTCCTTCCTCAATACATCAAAGGTTAACTTATAGTTGGCGGTTACCAGGACCGGTGAACTATCATCTGGTGATCCAACAGCATAGAGTCCCGGATTGATTTTATAGTTCATCCGGTTGACTCCCCATCTGGCCTTCCATGAACCTAACGTATCACTGAAAGATAATAGCGTTGAGACCTGCGGTACTTTGCCTACCTTCGTCTGGATTTCTCCAACTACCCATTTGTCCTTTAGATCGTACTGCGTAATTGCTCCTGAAGAACAACTATCATTGACTCCGCAACAACAGGATGATTTCTGATTGAACGCACGATCTTCAGGGTTTATTTCTATCAATTTACTTAGCAAATCCTTATTATCAGGACTACAACAACTTTTATTTTCCAGGATTTTCACCTCCACAATAAACATTCACAGTTTGTAAGCTAATTTTTCATAGTGATCACTATTGAAGCATAGCTATGTCGTCATGTAATTATTCTTCTATTATTATATACTGCTAAAGAAAGCCGTACAATTTCTATCGTTTTCCATTATTGCATTTACTACTGTTCTTCCACTCACCCATAGGAAACATCTTCGGAATGAAGCTGCCATTTATTTAGGATCCATAGTATCAAATTCTATTTCCCCAAATGGAGGTAATCACGCCCGAAGTATAGAAATTACATATAGTTATTCAGCATACGGCGATGATTATCTCATAGGGGAATAGAGGGGAATTGAATTGAGAATACTGCACACCGCCGACTGGCATTTGGGACGTATTTTCCACGGCATCCACCTGACAGATGATCAGGCTTACGTGCTGGAACAGTTTGTTCAGCTTGCCGGAGACGTCAAACCGGATGTGATTGTTATTGCTGGAGATGTCTACGACCGCGCCGTGCCGCCCACAGACGCGGTTAAGCTGTTAAACGAGGTGATTTCCCGCATTATTCTAGACTGCAAAATACCGGTGCTGCTGATTGCCGGCAATCATGACAGCCCTGAACGGCTTGGATTCGGCACCCGTCTGCTGGCCCGCCAGGGACTTTTTATCAGTGGGCAGCCGGGTGACAACCTTGCCCCAATCATTCTTCAAGACGCCTACGGACCGGTATACTTCTGCGCGATTCCTTACACGGAGCCCTCTGTTGTAAGGGAAGCGCTGGCTGTTCCGGAAGCGGCGGACCACAACAGTTCCATGCTTTCTTTGCTCAAACATTGTACGGCGTCGATTCCCCGCGGGTCCAGGACTGTCGCCGTAGCCCACGCTTATGTCGCCGGGGGTGAAAGCAGCGAATCAGAGCGCCCGCTTACCATCGGCGGAACGGGCATGGTTGACGCCTCATGTTTCCAATCCTTCAATTACGTCGCCTTGGGACACCTCCATAAGCCCCAGAAAACGGGGGACGGAATGTGCTACGCCGGCTCCTTATTGAAATATTCCTTTTCCGAATCCTCACATCAAAAATCAATTAATTTCGTGGAAATGGATGAGGCTGGTAATATAACTCTGGATAAAATCACCCTTTCACCCCGCCGTGACGTGCGTTGTCTGGAA
>MVQK01000145.1 GCA_002067515.1 Pelotomaculum sp. PtaB.Bin013
TCAGCTTTAGTAGCCCACGGTAGATTTCCAACATACAATGTACGCGTCAAAAGTAATCACCTCTTTCCCTTTACGAAACTTTTTAATTGGAACTATTATCTGCAGAAGGAACTGTCCTAATGCAAACTTAACCAGACAAAGATTTTTCCAGCTTTCAGCGCTGGTATAGTTTGTGTCTGGCAATATAATCTTCCACAGGCTCCGGCAGCAGGTACTTGATTGTCTTACCCGCAAGCACACGCCGCCTGATATCAGTTGACGATATAGCCAGCGCTGGAATCTCCATACTTAGGATCTTTCGTTCCGGGTACTCAATAAAAGCGCTAACTTTTTGCCTAAGCTTGTCTAACGGATAACCAGGCCTGGATGCTGCGACAAAAAAGCACAGCGACAATAACTTCTCGAAGTTTTTCCAGGTAATAATATCTAATATTGCGTCAGCCCCGGTTATAAAATAGATCTCTGCCCCAGGGTACCGGTCCATTAATGACTGAATTGTATCAACAGTATAAGAAGGCCCGGGACGCTCAATTTCAATAGATGAAACCTCAAAAAATTCATTGGAGGCGATCGCCAGCCCAGTCATAATATAACGATCCCTAGGATCGGCGATATCATGCCCCGGCTTATGCGGCGGCTTGCCTGCGGGGACAAACACAACCTTGTCCAGTGCCAGTTCATCTCTCGCACCTTCCGCAGCAACCAGATGGCCATTATGAATCGGGTCGAAGGTTCCACCCATTACTCCCAACTTGAACACTCGGCTGGAACTCTTGCTCATAAATGAAATTTTACAATCTTATTATGTAAAAATCAAGTAAAAGTCATTAAAGGTATAGAGCAAAACAGGTTTCAGTCTTGTTTTTACAAATCAAGAACCAGATTATTACGGTGCACCACTTCATCGTAGTCCTTATGACCAAGAATGCGCGTGATATCTCTCGTCTGAGCGCCCTTTATTTTTACGATCTCATCGGAAGAGTAGTTGGTTAACCCTTTAGCTATTTCCTGCCCATCCGGATTGACAATACTGACGGTATTGCCCAGTTCAAAAACTCCCTCCACCCCTGTTACACCTGACGGCAGCAGGCTTTTACCATGTTTCGACAATGCCTGGACCGCTCCTTTGTCCACAAAAATTCTTCCTTGAACGGTAGAACTATAGGCAATCCACTTTTTTTTGTTTTCCAACTTGTTGGCTAATGGCCAGAAGACGGTCCCTTCCAGCTCACCAGCGATAACCCGGCGCAGCACGTCCTTTTTTCCCGACCTGGCAATCACTGTTACCACTCCGGAATGCATGGCTATTCTGGCAGCCTGCAGTTTGGTTGTCATTCCGCCGGTACCCATGCTTCCGGCTTCACCGGCCAATTCTTCCAGTTCCGTAGTTATTTCCTTTACGTCATGTATTAAATTGGCATCCGGATTCTTGCGGGGATCCGCTGTGTAAAGCCCGTCAACGTCGGAAAGCAAAAATAACATTTCCGCGTCGACCAGACCGGCCACCAAGGCAGAAAGGTTGTCGTTTTCGCCCAGTTTAATCTCATCCACCGCTACTGTATCATTTTCGTTAATTATCGGAATAACACCAAACCGGAGCAATGTATGCAAAGCATTTCTAGCATTCAAAAACCGCCGTCTGTCGGAGAAATCCTCCCGCGTCAAGAGCACCTGTCCGACGGTCAAACCGTATTCAACAAAAATCTTCTCATAGATATGCATTAATACTCCCTGGCCGACAGCCGCCGCGGCTTGCTTTTCCGGAATGTTCTTTGGGCGACTTTTCAGGCCCAGTCTCCCAACACCCGCGCCGATAGCGCCTGAGGTCACCAAGATTACTTCTTTTCCTTGATTACACAAGTCAGCAAGTTGGCGAACCAGGCCTTCTATCTGACAAAGGTTGGGTTTTCCGTTGGGGTGATTAACTGAACTAGTGCCTACTTTAACGACAAAACGTTTAAATAGTTGGAAATTACGTTGTTGTTCTCCCATATTGCCTCTCATAATGGATGACTCTTTTTATTGACCAAACCATGGATAGTATACCATATCCAATTACCCAGTGAAAGTAAAAAAGCCGGATCTATAAAGTCCGCCTTAACGAATCAGTATTCAGAACTCAGTAGTCAGAATTCACAATAAACCCGGAAATATACTTACCGCAATTTACTAATCGTGAGCTTTTGTCATACCAGTAAGTCTTCAAATGTTTTTGCCGGTTCTCTTATTCTGACTACTGAATACTGACTACTTACCCTTAATCCACATATTCGAATTCAAACCCGCCGATTTTAATTGTATCTCCTTCTTTTGCTCCCGCGTTCTTGAGAGCGTGGTCTATACCCATGCGCTGCATTATCCGTTGCAAACGCTCAACCGACTCCTCGTTGTTCAAATCGGTCATGGCAACATGACGCTGGACCTCTCTACCTCCCACAATGAAACAATTATCCTCACGGTCGATTGTAAATCGCGGCTGCGCAACGTGCGTGACATTATAGAGCGGTTCAACGACAGGCGGTGGTTCCAGGGGTAGTTCCTCCAATAGATCAGCCACTCTGTAAATTAGCGCGTCAAGCCCGCTCCCGGTAACAGCTGAGATTGGAAATATATCATACTGGTCGCCGTAAATATCTTTAACTCTGGAGAGATTTTCCGGGGCACCATCTAAATCCATCTTATTTGCGGCGATAACTTGTGGTTTTTCACCGATAGCGGGATTGTACAAAGACAGTTCCCGGTTGGTCACCCGCAGGTCGTCCACCGGGTCGCGGCCATCGCCACCCGCCACATCGAGGACATGCACCAACAGGCGGGTGCGTTCCACATGCCGCAAGAATTCATGCCCCAGACCGGTACCACAGTGAGCGCCTTCAATTAAACCCGGTATGTCGGCAACAACGAAGCTGCGCCCGTCTTCCAGGCGCACTACGCCAAGATTCGGTGTTATTGTTGTAAACGGATAGTCGGCGATCTTAGGTTTGGCCGCAGACACCCGGGATATTATAGTTGACTTGCCCGCGTTGGGAAAACCCACCAACCCGACGTCAGCGAGCAGTTTTAGTTCCAGGTCGAGCCAGCGCTCTTCACCGGGTTCACCTTTTTCAGCCATTTTTGGCGCTTTATTATGTGGGTTGGCAAAATGTACGTTTCCCCTGCCGCCCCGCCCGCCCCGGGCCGCCACTACCTCCTGGCCGTTTTCAGTCAAATCGGCAATGAACTCACCGGTTTCCGCGTCCCTTATTACTGTTCCCACCGGCACCCGGATAATCAAGTCATCACCTGATCCGCCGTGCCTGTTTTTGCCTTCACCGTGACGGCCGCGCTCAGACTTGTAATGTCGTTTGTAACGAAAGTCAACCAGTGTACGCAGCCCCTCGTCGGCGCGTAAGACAACATCTCCGCCCCGTCCGCCGTCACCGCCCCAGGGGCCACCCTCCGGAACGTATTTTTCCCTGCGCATGGCGACACAGCCATTTCCGCCGTCGCCGCCTTTGACAAAAATTTTTGCTTTATCGTAAAACATGCCAGATTCACCTTAAAAGTAGTTTAACCAGCTTTTACATCTTTACGTGGGAAAATTAAAAAAATCTCTATGCCACTATTGGCAATCGCCATATTTACACGGCCACCATGCGGGCTCACGAGTTCTCCAACACTTGCCAGTCTGTTCTCAAACCGGCGCAAATCAGACTGGACAGGCTCAGGAAAAAGCAACCGGCAGTTATACTTCTTATCGGTTTCATTAAAAACGATCTCAAGACGTCTCCTTGCAACTTCCGGTGAAAAAATTGTATCAAGCGCGCAATCCACTAACTGCTCAATAGCTTGCCCGATCACAGAACCAGGCGCCCCACAAGCGGAAAAATCCGAATTGACAGTTAACTCGACTTCCACTTGATACTTCGCCGCTTCATTCAGGCAGTAAAGTAACGCTAAAGAGACCTCCGGAATTTTAACCCTGCTTGTTTTACTTGCATGGGCTATTTCCAAACCTACTTGATTTATATACTCCCGCACTCGCTCAACTTTATTTAACTGCAGCAAACCGGAAATAACTTGCAGGTGATTTAAGAAATCATGTCTTTGCACCTGAATAATTTCTAAATAGTTTAATATATTCAAGCATATACCCCTTTCTGTATTTGCTGCAGCCCGTGAAAAGAACAATTTCATACAATTAATAAGCGGTCCCCTCCGGGACCGCTTAAATTCCCTATACAACTACTGCTTCTGGCGGGTTCACACTAACAATCTTTTTGTCCCTGCCCTTCCGCTCAAAACTGACTGTACCGTCAACCGTAGCGAAAAGGGTATCGTCCGCACCCTTGCCGACATTGCGACCCGGGTGAATCTTGGTGCCGCGCTGGCGGACCAGAATATTTCCGGCTAAAACGAACTGGCCGTCAGCCCTCTTTACACCAAGCATTTTGGGCTGGGAGTCGCGGCCGTTGCGTGAACTGCCTACACCTTTCTTGTGCGCCAAAACAATCACCTCCAGTATCAAATTTCCGATCAGGTTCATGTAATCAATTGTAAGTTAAACAATTAGGCCTCAATTTTTTCCACGGTAACTTGAGTAAACGCTTGCCTGTGACCTTGCTTGCGGCGGTAATTTTTCTTAGCCTTGTACTTAAAAACGATTATTTTCTTTCCCCTGCCGTGCCTGACTACCTTAAAAAGCACCTTGGCATTCTGCACAAACGGTGCGCCTACTACTAATTCGTCGTCCTTAATCACTGCTAATACTTTGTCGATTTCCACCGTTTCACCGGCAACGGCGGGCAACTTCTCAACATAGAGAGTATCGCCCTCTTGAACGCGGTACTGTTTGCCGCCTGTTTCAATAATTGCGTACAATACTATTCACCCCTGTAATGTCAGGACTCGCCGGAACCAGGTAGGAGAGTGCCTCCGTTCTCATCCAAACACAACCTGTTCCGAGCGGTATTGGCGCAGGTAAAAACACCTACGACATAAGATTTTAACATATCAAACAAATTTGTCAAGGCCACCGCGCTTTATTCACCAATTACTTTTATAACCACTCTCTTGGGTCTGTCATATTCTGACCGGGCGGGCCTTGGCGTAAGTACGGAAAACCTTGCCCACTTCCACTGGAATGGTTTCGCCTACCATCACCCCGGCTCCCTCAATATTAAGAATGAATCCGTTAACACGGGCAATGCCGTCATTCAAATTGGAAACGTGAGGCTCTTCTACCTTGACTTCCAGAACCTCTCCCGTTTTAACCGGCAGAGTATGTTCCTGAATATCATCGTTGTCATGGATTGGCTTAATTGTGACCGATTCGATATGATGCATGGCCGAACCGCGGATGTATAGACTTTTGTTTGTCTTGCCTTCCAAGTCTCTCAGACTGACTCCCCCGCTGCCAATCAATCTTGCCGCGACTAGCGGGTTCGCTTCCACCAGGATGGTGTCCGCCGAAGTTTGACGGGCTATATGATAAATCTGGCTTTTAAAGTTAATACCCAGGGTTTCCTCTGACAACACCTTCCCTCTGCCGTCACAATACGGGCAGGGCTTCTGCAGCACTTCCGACAGGCTGGGGCGTACTTTTTTACGGGTCATTTCGACCAGGCCAAGCTGGGTAATCCCTAGAATATTTGTTTTGGTCTTGTCTTTTTTTATTTCTTCCTCCAGCACGCGCAGCACTTCTTGACGGTGCTCTTCCTTCGTCATGTCAATGAAATCAACAATTATTATACCGCCGATGTTTCGCAAGCGAAGCTGTCTGGCGATTTCCTTGGCTGCTTCGAGGTTGGTCTTGAGCACGGTGTCTTCCAGGTTGGTGGTGCCCACATACTTGCCGGTGTTCACATCCAC
>MVQK01000146.1 GCA_002067515.1 Pelotomaculum sp. PtaB.Bin013
AGAAAATTTTCTAAAACCCCAACACTAGCAGGCATTAACATATTCACCTTCTAACATTACCTCCCGGAGTTGAAGTAAAAAGGAACAGCCGCACCAAACTCATTCCATAACCACCCGGTAAGTAAGGACGCAGGCAATAATCCAATCCCCACTATCATTGAATACATACCCAGCGCGCTCGCCTTTAAATTTTGAGGGGCTACGTCTGCCACTAGCGCCTTCTCGACTCCTTTTGTCAACCCGGTGTAAATTCCGTACAAGGCAAATAGCAACCAGTACCAACTGTTTGATTGAACAAAACCAAGGTAGACTACACTGTACAATAAGTATCCTGAAACCAGCAATCCTTTTCTTCCCAATCTATCTGATAAATGACCGGCAGGATAGGCAGATAATGAGGACACTGAGTAAAATACCAGGTATAGGAGAAGGACACCGGTTGTCGGCACTCCAGCATCAGATGCCCGAAGGATAAGGAACTGGTTTGAGGAATTGGCTATAGTAAAAAGAAGAATTACCAGCAATAAACGTTTTAATCGTTGCTCCAGACCACTCCACTTAAATTCAAATTTGTTTTGTTTTGGCTTGTGCATTTTCCTTTGACTCCCTAATCCAAAAAAGAAAACCAAATCCTATAACTACGGGTATAATCGAATAGAAAAAGACAACCGAAAAACCCTCGCTATTCCTGGATATAATCGCATAAGCTATTCCGGTGCCGGCAGCGGCTCCCAGCATATCCATCGCTTGGTGAATTCCAAAAGAGCGCCCATGCCTGCCTTTAACACCGGACTCGGCTATCATGGCATCGCGGGGTGCTGTTCTGACACCCTTGCCAATACGATCGAAGACCCGCCACAGGAAAACACCTATCCAGGAGCTTGCCGGGACCAGTAATACTCTTCCGACAGCGGAGAATCCATACCCGAAAATAGCCAAAAATTTACGATTATTCATCCGATTTGATCAAGTTTAATTTTTATAGCACCTGATTGTATGCAGACTGGCAATGCAAGCTGCTAGCCAGATACCCCCAGCGGCAAATCCGGCGACAACATCACTGGGAAAATGCACACCGAGATAAATACGGCTAATTCCAATGGCAAGTATAAGAGCACACGTTAGCACGATCACATACCATGACTGTTTGGATCGCTCCCGCAGGTTCATCCATAGCAAGTAGCCAAGCATTCCATAAAAGGCTGCGGAAACCATCGCATGTCCGCTGGGGAAGCTATAGCCTCCTGCTTCCACCAAATGACGGATATCCGGGCGGGAGCGGTGAAATATGTCTTTCAACAGTATATTCAGAACCCACCCGCCGGCTAGGCTGCTGGTCAACGCCACTGTTTCCCAGATATGTTTCAAACGAAAAATTAAATAGCCCCCTACCACCAGTAATAAGGTTATTTCCACAAAGGCGGACCCCAGCTGGGTAATGACTATGGCTAAACTCGTTAATCGTTCGGTGGCATAGCTTTGGACAAAGTTTGTGATCGATGCGTCAAATGTCCCGAGCTCTTGCTCTAAAAGATCTTCAGCCAGATTCGCGAACAACACCAAAAGAAGAGAACTGGCCACAATCCCCCAAGTCAGATGTTTACCAAACTTTTCGATGAGGGAATGGTAAGAGAAGTCATGCGGCCACTGGCTAAGCATCTGAGTTAACCTTCCCCGGCAGCAGGCTTGCTGCTAAAGCACCTGTGGCAAAGATAAATACAAGTATCCCCCATAATATACCTAATGCGGGGAAGTTGAGAAAAGCAACTAAAAATAGCGAGCCAATCAGAACCTGGTAATAAGGTTTTTGCCCCCAGTCAAAACTTTTTAACAATAACTCACCGATTATTGAACTTAAGGCTCCTAACCCGACAGATAATAGAATAAGAAGTATTAGTCCCAATAAAACGGCTACCGGTATGCCCCAGATTGTTACTGTAAGAGCCGCAAAGATCAGACCCAGGCCGATCGTTGCAAATAATCCCATCAAACCAACCTTTTGCGTATTGGACTGTAGCATTAGCTTTGCCTTTTTGACCCTGTTCTTGAACACAAATAAAGAAGCAAGGCTGATTAGTAAAATCAACAAGGCCAGAAACATTTTAGCCAGCTCGATCAAACCAAAAGCGCCAACACCCAATAGCAGACTGTTTAAATTCTTGTTAGTAAGATTAATATGGAAGAAACCTTTCCTAACCTGAGCCCCCGGTTCCTGGGTTAATTCTCCCCCTAATAAAAATACCGCGCCATTGACCCGGGCTGTGCTGGTTAAATTAAGATTGCCGTTGATCACAACCACGTCGTCGGTAACAAAGCCGGAAATGATTCCGTCTTCACCATAGAGGAATACATTTTCAACTCTCTGGCCTTCATTGACTGTCTTGCTATGCTCAAAGACAGACTCTACAGCAAAGGCATTGACAGAAAAACAGCTTAATAGCGCCATCAGAACTAGTAGGAAACATATCCTTCGTTTCATGAAATAAGCTCCTCTCTGGATAAAGCTGAATATACCCGCCCGAAGCCGTAAAAGGCGCCTATGGCTCCAACTGTCAGAATCAATCCCACGGCCAGGTTTGTTCTGTCTAACGGCAATTGCCAGCTTAGTTTTACCATAAGTGAAGTCACGGTTGCGAGGTGCTTGACAATAAAGCTGATCACTTCAAACAAAACAGAGCCGAAAAGAATTACTACGGTGCCCAGGAAAAACAGGCTTAGTAGTCCCCATGACTGAAGCAGCTTGTTGATAGGGTTCTGGCTATATCTCTCGGAGCTCTGAATTCGGTTTAGAATCTGTACTGTCAATAACGGACTCGCTACTGGAAGGGAAAATTGACGAACTACGCTCGAAAGCGCCTGTAATCTATTCAGAGTTTCCCTGCAATGAGCACAATTTTGCAGGTGGTTTTCAATAGCTTTGGCTTCTTCACTGGAGAGTTCTCCATCCAAATAGCCGGATAAATTCTCATTAGAGCAACTTAAATCAGACACCTCAAAAACCTTCTTCCCCCAGCTTTTTTAATAAAATCTTGCGGGCTGAGAATATGCGGGACTTGACTGTTCCGAGAGGGATATCCAAAATCTCACTGATCTCTTTATAGGAATAATCCTCCCATTCTCTCAGGATTAAAGCGGCTTTGTACTCGTCAGGCAGTGTTTTTAATGCATCGATCAATCGATCTTGTTGTTCCTTCTTTAGAGCAATTGTTTCAGGCTCATCAATAAAAGTATCTTCCACCTGGCTGACATAATCAAGGGGAACTGTTTTGAACCTTCCCTTTTCCCGGGAACGTCTGAAAGCCAGGTGGGTGATGATTTTGGCGAACCAATTGCGAAAAGCTTCCGGCGCCTTTAGTTTCACTATATTGTGATACACTTGCAAGTAGGCCTCTTGTAGGACCTCTTCCGCGTCGTAGGGATCATTTAAAATGCCGTAGGCTATGTTCAGCCCCCTTTGTTGAGTGCTTTGAACAAGTTTTTCAAAGGCCGTCAAATCACCTGTCTTTACTTGTTCAATAAGCGAAACCTCAACCAACGAATAAGCCTCCTCTATGCGCCGGTAGACTTATCGATCAGGTGAGCCCAAATTGTTACCAACTTACCGGCAATTCCATCCATATAAAGCCATAATCTATTGGCCATAAAGCTTCCTATCAGACCTGTCACCATTCCACCCAGAATATCCAGAGGATAATGGGTTCCGCAATAGACTCTGGAAAAGACCAGCGCAAGTGACATTACTGTCAATATTGTACCCCATCTTTTGTTTTTGCCAAAGATGCTTGCCGTAACGGCTGTCGCTCCTGTCGCGTGGTCGCTAGGGAAAATTTCATAATCCAAATTCATTCTGGAACCTCCTGCTTCTATTTATAAAGAGACATGAAAGACAAAAAAGTTCGCAAAAAACCCTAAGCAGTTCTCTACCAAATTATTAGGAGCACTCCTATTATTAGATAAGGTACAAAGTAACTCTTTTGATTTATACAAACTCATCAAGGGAAGAAATGAAAAAGAAATCAAACTTGCCATAAAGGGTTTTGAGGAAAATGGCAGAATAAAGATTACCATATCCCAATAATCTAATGTTCAATACATGACAATTGAGGATGAAAAGATTATTAACCTGATATAGTTGATTTTCAGGGGAAAAAACATTTGGGAGGTTTGGGGATTGGTATGTTGTAGACATGGAAAAAGTCTGTTAATTATACTTTTTAGCTTACTGGTATTGATCATTTTATCATATACAGCCTGTACCCAAAAAGCTCAAACGGGGAATAACGGCGAAGCAACTCAAAATGGTGCTGTACGGCAAAGTCCGTCAATGCAAATAGATCCTCCTCAAAAAACTACAGACCGGCAACCAGTCATAAACAAACCCGCACCGGCAATTACAAGTAACAAACAATCCTTTACGTTTGATGTCCTAGGCGATTCAAAGATACTGCCAGGTAAGGAGAATTGGCTTGGCAACCGGGTGTTGGCGGAAGCCGTAACAAGGATTAATCAGGACAACCCAACTCTCGTTGTTTATTTGGGAGACGGCGCTGACCAGGGTGGGCCGGTGGAAAACCTTGCGGCTTTTAGAAGCTACCTTGATAAATTACAGCCATCATGGTATCCGGTTATTGGTAACCACGAATTGAATAAAGGGGCAGATCCTAATGGTCTGGCGGGAAACGGCGAGGGAAACTTCCAGCGGGTTTTTACCGATAAGTTACCAATGCAAGGTCGGAGTTATTATTCTTTTAACTATCTGAACACACATTTTATCGTCCTGGATACGGCATGGCAAAGTGGATATGGGCCTGCTGAGGCAGAACTAAAACCAGGCAGCCAACAGTGGGAATGGCTTAGCCAGGACTTAGAAAATGCCAGTAAGCAAAGTCGGCACATTTTTATTTTCGGACACAAACCACCGGTATCTCCTTTCCGTGCCGGGGGACCGGATACCGAATCCAATTTACCTGACGGGCATGGGTCTAGTTGGGGAGATCCTGGCGTTGCCGCTGAATTTATGCAACTGGTTGCCAGTTATCATGTAGATGCCGTTTTCTCCGGTCATATCCATATGTATAACCGATTAGACATACAGGGATTACCGTACATAATTACTGCGGGTGCTGGTGCAAGTTTATATGCTTCCCAGGAGTCCGGTGGCTTCTATCACTATGTCAAATGTCGTATAGATGGGGAGCAGGTAAGCTATGAGGTGGTAAAATTATCACCTTAATTTGCGGGTTCATGTATCCATACACTGCCTTGGGTGGATCTTGAATAATTTTTTAACTGCTCCACCTTTTTTGATATAACTTTTAAGTTTATCCTCTCTCCCATTCCACAATCAATCACATACATAGATAAAAAAGGCGGATCCTCTTGTTCATAGGCTAAGTTCCTGTTTGTTTTTCGCTTCTCTTGCTCAGTTAAAGACATAATCAAGCTGTCATAGCTTTTGACTGTACGCTCACAAAATGAGTCAATACGTTCTTTTTCAATAATCGCGATGAAGTTGTCACCTTTAATATGAGCCAGAAAGTCCTTCTCTCCTCCATATTTCTTTAATATGTTAGCTAAAAGTCTGGCTGCAAACAATATAATACGGTTTCCACCCGACAATCCATATTTTTGCCTGCACATTTTATGCGGCAGGCTGACGTAAACAACGCAAAAAGGCACTTTCTCAGCAATACGTCTGCGTAGTTCCTGTTCCAAAGCAATATTGCCGGACAAGCCGGTGAGAGGATTGATATCCCCGGCCAGTTCCAAACGAATCCTGGTCATGGTACCTGGTAATATCTGATTCTTGTTCAATAAACCAATAAA
>MVQK01000147.1 GCA_002067515.1 Pelotomaculum sp. PtaB.Bin013
CGAAAGAAACAAAACGGCCGAAGCTGTGCTCAAGTCAGCGGATAACGCGCTTTACCGGGCAAAAGAAAACGGAAGAAATTGTATCAGTAGTTAAACTACGTGACTAAAGCATCAAATTTATATTGGTGCCATGACGGTCGAGTTCCTATCTAAACCTGGAGGATTAAATAAATGAAAGATGAATATAAAACCGGAGAACAATTGGCAGATGAGTTGGTGAGGCCATGCTTGGGGGCTACAGATTTAGAGAAAAAGTTGCGAGCCGAGAAGCTACAGCTACTAGCAATCTGCGATAACATAAACGAGATAATGTATGTTTCCGACCCAACGACATATGAAATACTCTTTGTTAATAAAACTCTTAGGGAACTGCATAAAAAAGAGCTTGTCGGAAGTATTTGTTATAAGGAATTTCAAGGTAGGGAATCACCGTGTGAATTTTGCACTAACAATGTAATATTGAAAGACAAAGGCAAGCCATATAAATGGGAGCATTATAATCCGCTGCACGGAAGAAACTATATGATAGAAGACAAAGCTATCAGGTGGCCGGACGGACGCGATGTGAGGTTTGAGTTTGCCGTAGACATTACGAACCACAAGAAAGTGGAAGAAGCTATCCGGCGCAGGCTGGAATTTATGGATATTGTTAAAAGGATTTCTTCCCGTTTTGTAGGTGTCTCCAACATAGACGAAGCTATTAATGATTCTCTCGCGGATATAGGGATAATCAGCGGAGCAGGACGTGCCTACTTGTTTTACATGAGCCAGGATGAAACAACAATGAGTAATACTCACGAATGGTGTAATGACGGGGTGCTTCCGCAGAAAGACACGCTTCAAAATGTTCCGAACATAACGTTACCCTGGTGGATGGATAAGTTGCACAAGGGTGAAGTCATTCATATAACAGACGTTTCCAAATTGCCGCGGGAAGCACAGGCTGAAAGAGACCTGCTGGAAAAACAGGATATAAAATCGTTAATCTCGCTCCCTCTGTATGTCAATGGAAAACTATCCGGATTCATAGGATTTGATAACGTTACTGGAACCGGTTCATGGAGTGATGATGACCTTGCGTTGCTGCGCGTATCTTCAGAAATTATCGGTAACGCATATGAACGAAAGCTCGTCGACGAAGCCCTTCGCGAATCAGAAAACAAATACAGAACCATTTTTGAAAATACAGGAACAGCGATAGTCATATTAGAAGAAGATAATACAATATCCCTCGTTAATAGTGAATTTGAACGATATACTGGATTTGGCAAAGAAGAAATCCAAGGTAAAAAAAGTTTGAATGAATTCTTAAGAGACTACTCCAGAGGGATAAAAAAGCACTTTCCTCTTGTTGACAATCTTCCACTAAACCTCGAATCACATTTAGTTGATAAAATGGGTAATACAAAAAACGTTATCATAAATATTACCCGGCTGCCGGGAACAAGTAAATACGTAGTTTCCCTGTTAGACATCACAGAACAGAAACGCATTGAAAAGCAACTGAAATATCTAAGTTTCCATGACACACTTACAGGTTTGTACAACCGGGCTTTTTTTGAGGAAGAAATGCGACGCCTAGGGAACGAGCGGCACATGCCTATCAGTATAATCATGTGCGATGTAGATGGCCTCAAACTGGTTAACGATACTCTCGGACATCACGCTGGAGATGAATTACTTGTTTCAGCTTCCGGCATCATTAAAAAATGTTTTAGGAAGAGTGACATAGTGGCGCGGATCGGTGGCGACGAATTCGCGTTAATACTTCCTAATAGTAACAGGAACATAGCAGAAAAGGCATGCTGCAACATTCGCAATGCGCTGGCGAAATATAACGCGGCAAATACAAAAAACATTCTCAGCTTGTCGATTGGGTTCGCCGTGAAGGATGATCCCAGCGTCAGCATGGCTGAACTGTTTAAGGAAGCCGATAATAGCATGTACCGGGAAAAACTCCATCACAAGGAAAGTGCCCGGAATGCCATTGTACAAGCCCTTACGAAGGCGCTCGCAGCCAGGGACTTTATAACTGAAGGCCACGCTGAACGCCTGCGCAGCCTTGTTGCCAGCATGGCCGCGGCAATCGGTATCCCCGAGTATAAAATAGCCGACCTCCGCCTGCTTGCACAGTTCCACGACATAGGTAAAGTAGGTGTTTCCGACAGAATTCTTTTTAAGCCGGGACCTTTGACCCCTGAGGAACGCTCTGAAATTGAGCTGCATTGTTCGATAGGTCACCGGATCGCCCTGGCTGCTCCCGATTTAACCCCAATCGCCGATTGGATCCTGAAGCACCACGAATGGTGGAATGGAAAAGGATATCCTCTTGGGCTTAAAGAGCAAGAAATTCCGCTGGAGTGCCGCGTTTTAGCCATAGCTGACGCCTACGACGCCATGACCAGTGATCGTCCTTACCGGAAAGCTATCACCCATGAAGCGGCAGTTAAGGAACTTGAGAGATGCGCGGGTTCTCAATTCGATCCGGTTTTAACACCTAAATTCATTCGAGTCTTAGAGGATATCAGATCCTTTTAACAATTTTCGACAAAGCATCTACTATTATTAAATAAATAATTTAAATACTATCGCCCCTAAATATAAAAATTATTTATTTGTCTAATAAGCTAATGTTATTTATAATCCTTATGAAATAAATATTCATAAGGAGATGTGTATTATGGCAACTGACTACCGTCCGATGTGGGAATCCATCGGACTCGATCTGGAGGCTCACGACCAGCTTTGTACAAAAGATGACAACTAAATAATATTTGAGGTGAAGGTTTTCCAATGATTTCCATTCAATAGGTTGGCATCCCAATCATAAACTCACTCTTGATTTTACCGACCGCAGCCGCGCTCAATATATCCTGCAGCATGACGGCAGTGCCATGTGATCTCTTTACTAATAACCTTCACTTCCGAGATAACGGGACTGCTCATGTCGTATTATTGCTCGACAGCCACCGGAGTAACCATCGTTTTGTCTGCGGCGCTGTTTTACCCGGGTATACTTCTGTTAAAACCAAGGTTCGCTTGATTCCTGGTTTCGATTTTTTAAACCAAAATTAAGCAGAGATGTACTTTTATCACGAAATAACTGGCCTTGCAGATACTAAAACTTGAACTTATGTAATAGTAGTACTTAATAATTCCCATGGGGATTATTACTATTGACTTTGATTTTTACTTTGTTAGTCTATAGCTGGCACAGCAAGGTTATCGCTGAACGATATTTGTTCCCATATCGACAGGCTTACCAAAATATATTGACGATGCAACTAAGCCATCTACACCTGTCTGGGCATATAGTTCTGCATTATTTTCATTTATGCCACCCGCTGCCAGGATAGTGATTCTATTATTTTTTGCTCTGATTAGCTCAACTGCTTTTTTTAATTCAACAGGCGATATTTTATCAAATTGCAGGCCATCTACTCCTGTCTGGCATAGTAATAAAGCATCATCAATTGTCTCAACTTCCACGAGAAATTTTTTTTCACAGGTATAGTACTTACCTCTTAATCTTTTTACTGGACAACGAGAAAAATAAAAAGCTAACCTTGGCAAAGGATAGCTATATCATTAATTGAACATCAATGCCCTCCTTTCCAAAAGGGAGGTACAAAAGTTTCCTTATGTACCCATTAGCCGACAACCATATCACAAGACTTAGGTAGTAGGCTCGGTGAGCAAATATTTATTCAGTTGGGTTATCTCTCTAAGAACTAATAATTCCTACTGTTATAAATATATACATAAAAACCGGTAAGCTTTCTAGATTAGCATTTACAGTAAAAATGCCGTTAGAGCAAGAATCCTGCGTATTTGAATTATTAATTATAAATGATCATGCTCGCTACAGCCGTGATTACAACCTATAGAACTGGTGACCAGTTGTCCACTTAAATAATCAGAAGTAACTTTTTCAGCATCTCCTGAAGCACCTGTAATAACTTCCAACCCCACTGACCTCAGCGCATCGGCCATAGGGGGTCCCATACCACCAGCAATTATTACTCCTACTCCTTCCCTTATAAATAAGTTTGCCAATCCACCATGATTATGCTGGAGATCACTACTTGAAATTATTTTCTTTTCGCCAATTTTACCTTCCTCAACATTAAAAATAACAAATTCTTGACTGATGCCAAAGTGCTCGTTTATTCTACCCCGGTTATACGGCATCGCTATTTTCATTTCTTCAACCCCTTCATTTTATTTTAGAAATTGATTTTGTACCAATCATTTGCATTACATACTGGACATCTTGTGCGACGGCAACAAATGATATCTTGCCAATGGTGACCACAATTTTTACAGATTAGCTCGTATTTGGCAAGGCTGAAATTCCCGCCGGTTACCCTTAGTGCAGAACCATTAACCAGCGCTTCGGCAATTTTTTTCCTGGCAGTAGTAATTATTCTGTAAAACGTCGGCCTTGAAACAGCCATCTTTTGTGCACATTCTTCATATTCTAATTCTTTTAAATCTCTAAGCCGTATTGCTTCTAATTCTTCAATCGTTAGATGTATTTCAACAAGTTCAGTCATTGGTATTCCGGAAGGTTTAAAATAAGTAACCTGTGGTAATTGTTCAACTCTTCTGCATTTTAGTGGCCGTGGCATTTTTACACCCCGCAGGTCAATCTATTTTTTCCATACCTTCTCGTAAATACTGATGAGCCAGATCAACATAAAGCTGCTTAACCCATGTCCAAAATTCCACATCTCTGGGTTCAGTATTTCTTATTATACGGGCCGGGTTGCCAGCCACAACGACTTTTTCTGGTATGCTTTGTTTATTCTTCACTACACATCCTTCGGCAACGATGGCCCAGGAACCTACTATGGCATTTAGACTTAAAATTGAGCCCATACCGATTAACGCATAGTCTCCAATTTCGTCGGCATGAATTATCGCTCCGTGTCCCAAGGTGACACTTTTACCGATCCGGCAAGTACCACCAGGGGGAGCATGAATCACTGTGCCCTCCTCTACAGCGGTGCCAGGACCAATTTCAATAGTCCCGTAATCACCTCTAATAACAGTACCGTGGCCTACATAGCAGTTCTCACTAATTCTAACGTCGCCAATGACCATAGCCAATTCACTCACGTAACTTCCCGCGCCAACTATTGGTGTTCTACCTGAAAACCGATACAGTGACATATACACCCTCCAAGTAATTATGAAATACTTTATATAGAACAACTTCAAAGATAGTAAAGCTAACAAATTTCGTTTTTTATTCATCTAATTGTTGATATGCTTCAATCATAATGGCACATTCTAAACGTTTTTTTTGCATTGCACAAAACAATTCCTCTGGCTTCATAATATCTCCGCTTGCATAATAAGAATTTGCATGGCAACCACCTGAACAGTAAAGTTTTGCCCAGCAATCACGGCATTCTTCTTTAGTTAATATGCTAGTCTTTCTAAATCTTTCACATAGCGCATCGTTCTTTATACCTGTATCAAGGTTGCCTATTATGAATTCATGCTTCCCAACAAACTGGTGGCAAGGATAAAAGTCCCCCTCTGGTGTAACGGCGAGGTATTCAGTGCCTGCACCGCAAGCTGCAATTCTTTTATACAAACAAGGACCTTTATAGATATCTACGTTAAAGTGATAAAACCTAAATGGCTTTCCTCCCTCCTTTATATTTTTTATATACGCATAGGCAAGCTGTTCATATTCATTAAGAATTTCCTGAATATGCTCTCTGCGGATGTGAAAATCCTCCCCTTTACCCACAACAGGTTCCATCGATATCTC
>MVQK01000148.1 GCA_002067515.1 Pelotomaculum sp. PtaB.Bin013
CCATTGGGAGCGTTCCAAGACAAGCCTTCACATATCGTCTTCGCCAATTCGTGGCGACTCAATTTCGGAAATAGACGCACCGTTTCGATGACATCTCGAAGTTCTTCAGTTGTAAACATACGCCCGCATATTAATATGAACCCATTTTCATCATGTTTCATAGTGTTGGCCCCTTTCTTCTGGTAACCCTCACTATTATCTCATAACGAATATAATTTGTCCAGTAGGGTTTTGCGAAAAAATATTCTCTTTAAAAGGATACAACGCCTTTAATTTAACGGCTCTGAGAATTATGCGTCAGTACTGGGCAGACGTATCGACTTATTTCAACGATTTTTGCACCTGCTGCAAAACATCGCCCACTTGATCGTTAAGCTGCAAAAGGCGGGCGCATTGCTGAGATATGTCGGGATGACCGGCAGACGCTACTTGTTGCAGCAGCTTGCCCATTTCCACAGTGCCGTTCTGTGCATCCCGGATAAAAAAAGAAGCTTGCTCACGCGATAGCAACTCACTTGCCCTGTGTTCAAAAAGGCCGGAAAACAAGATGTCCAAACCCCCATTTCTGTAGTCTGTAGTCTGTAGTCAGAATAAAATAATCTTCTTGAATTATTCTGTATTCTGACTCCCGGATGCTGACTACCTGTTATTTAGTATGCTCATCCTGACGAATACTATGTTTGTCTTGTTTTCTGCTGACATACAATCCGATTGCCGCGACTATAAAGATTACACTGACAACTTGAGCCGCCCGGAGCGGCCCCAGCATCAAGCTGTCGGTACGCAACCCTTCGATAAAAAAGCGTCCGGCGGAATATAAGGCCATGTAGGCTAGCAGGATTTGACCGTGAAAATCCGCCCGCTTGCGGTAAATCATCAAAAAAATAAAAACGAGCAGATTCCATAATGATTCGTATAAAAAAGCCGGGTGGTGGTATTGCCCGTCGATGAACATCTGCTTTTGCATAAAAGCGGGGAACCTGCCGATAAACTCCCGGGTGACCGGACCGCCGAAAGCTTCCTGGTTAATAAAATTGCCCCAGCGGCCAATCGCTTGTCCGAGAACGACGCACGGCGCGAAAATATCTCCCATTTGCCAAAAATTCAGCTTATGTTTTCTCACATAGAGGAGACCCGCCAGAGCACCCCCCAACAGGCCGCCGTGAATGGCCAGCCCGCCGTGCCGGACGGCGAATATTTCAAGAAGGTTGTAGCTGTAATCCTCCCAGCGAAAGAGAACGTAATACAATCTCGCGCCTATTATCGCGGCTGGGATAATGTAAATCAACAGATTAAGCACATGATCGGGATCTATACGGCTTTCCGAGGCGAGGCGGTAAGCCAGCGCCGCGCCGATGATGAAGGCGGCGGTCATAATAATTCCGTACCAGTAAATAGCCAAAGGCCCGATATGAACGGCAACCGGATTAATCATATTTCCCCTCCGGAGAGTATAAATATCTGAAAGTATTCAGAATTCAGGAGTCAGAATTCAGAATGTTTCGGAACAATAAACCGTAACATTATTCTAGATCCTGAGTATTTATCATTTTAGCATAATTTCCTTACATATCAAAGAAACAGACTGGCTATTACCAATCCGCTTCTTTTACGACCTTTTCTTATATGTCCCTCTTTCTCTTATTCTGACTTCTGACTCCTGACTCCTGACTCCTTTTCTGCTCTTGTTAAACTGTCTATCAACATCCGCGCCGCTTCATGGCTGTTTTTTACCAGCGCCTCGACATCCTCCGGACCGGCGTTATACACATGCATGCCCGCCACCACCAATACAGGCTTGCCGCAGACAACCGCTATCCGTTCGGCGACAGGCTTGGCTATTTCATCATCTTTATGGCCCAGCAGCGGAATAACAATAGTATTGCAACTCATCACGCCGGGGTCCCTCAGGCTGGGCCTGGGCAGACTGAGGGCGGCGGCTCCGACATGTGTCCTTTCACCCCCGAAAAGCTGCACAACCAAACCGTCGCCGGTAACCGAAACCAGCAGTTCGACCCTGTGTTTCCCTTCCCCGGCCGTATAATACTTTTTTTCAACCAAAACTCTTTCCCCCAAAAAAAGAAGCGGCTGACCTTAGTCTACCCCTTCTTTTCCATAATCTTGCCCAAAACCCTGTTGAAAAAGTTAACCAGCGCTTTCCCGGCGAATCATTTCTTCAAACTTTTCGGGCGGAACAGGCTTCCCAAACAGGTAACCCTGCATTTCATCACATTGATGCTGCTTTAGAAAGTCATACTGTTCTTCGGTTTCCACGCCTTCCGCCACCACACCAAGTTTGAGGCTTTGCCCGAGCACGATAACAGTTGAAGCAATCGCCTCATTATCTTGATCAGTGCCTATCTCACGGACAAAAGACTTGTCAATTTTTAGTTTACTGATTGGAAAACGCTTTAGGTAATTTAGTGAGGAGTAACCCGTGCCAAAATCGTCAATAGCCAGTTGAATACCCATATCCTTTAATTCATAAAGCATTTTCACGGTGTACTCGGCGTTTTGCATGGCCACGCTTTCGGTTATCTCCAACTCCAGCCAGCATGGTTCCAATCCGGTTTCTTCTAAAACCCGTGACACTACTTCAACCAAATTTTGCAATTGAAACTGGCGCGCCGAAAGGTTCACCGCCACGCGCAAGGGAGGGTAACCCGCGTCCTGCCAGGCCTTGTTCTGGGCGCAAGCGGTGCGCAATACCCATTCGCCTATTGGCACGATCAATCCGGTATCTTCCGCCAAAGGGATAAAATCCCCCGGCGGGATCAGTCCCCGCTCAGGAACCTCCCAGCGCACCAAAGCTTCCATGCCGATTATCTTTCCCGTATTAATATTTACCTTGGGCTGGTAATAAACCACAAACTCATTACGATCCAGCGCGCGGCGCAATCCGTTTTCTATGGCCAGCCGTTCAAAGGCCTTGGCGTTCATGGCCGGAGTATAAAGCTGGTAGTTGTTTTTACCGTTCTCTTTAGCCCTGTACATCGCGGTATCGGCATTTTTCAGCAAGCTCTCGGCATCTTCACCGTCACTTGGATAGAGGGCGATACCGATGCTCGTGGAGATGTAAAGCTCATGAACGTCAATACGCACCGGTTCCCTGACGGCTCGGAGAATTTTGCGGGCAACCTTGGCCGCGTTTTCCACCTGAAGTATTTCCGGCAACAGCACGGTAAACTCGTCGCCTCCCAATCTGGCAACGGTATCGTCTTCACGCACATATCCGACCAGCCGCCTGGCGATAATTTTCAGCAACTGGTCTCCCAGACCGTGGCCCAGCGTATCGTTTACCAGTTTAAACCGGTCCAGATCGAGAAACAGCACCGCCAGCATCTGTTTATTGCGCTTCGCGTGCGCTATTTCCAGAGTAAGGCGGTCCTTGAAAAGCATCCGGTTTGGCAAACCGGTTAAAGCGTCGTGAAAAGCCTGGTGCCGGATCGTTTCTTCATAGCGCTGCCTTTCCGTGATGTCCCTCGAAACAAATACAACCCTGCTTTCGCCGGTTACAGTCTGATACGTTTTTCCCGTGCTCTCAAACCAGCGCAATTCTCCGCTCTTATGAATAAACCTGTAAATGACCTGTTCTATAGCCTTATGCTCAAAAACTCTCCTGAACGACGCTTTGACAGCGGGACAATCCTCGGGATAAATCAGATCGACAACTTTCCTGCCAATCAACTCACCCGGCTCATAGCCCAAAACATCCCGGTAGTTTGGACTCAGGTACAAATACCGCTCATTGCTGTCTATCTCACTGATTAAGTCATAGGTGTTTTCGGTAAGTGTGCGGTGGCGCTCCTCACTTTCACGCAAGGCCTCCTCAGACCGCTTCCGTTCGCTAATATCACGCAGGATAACGGTATACAACTGTTGCTCGTCGAAATAAAACTCGCTTATCGTTAATTCGATGGTGACTGCCGAACCGTCTTTCCTGCGCCCGGAAATCTCCCTGATCGCGCCGGCGCGCTGGTGTTCCCCGGCGATCTGGCCGCCGGAAAGGCAGGTATCGTAATCTATGTAGAACTCCGGCATCAGCAGGTTGATGTCCTGTCCGAGGACATCCCCGCAGCTGTAGCCGAAAATGCGCTCCGAAGCAGGGTTAAAAGACTGGATAACACCGTCCGTATTGATGGTGATGATACCGTCGAGCGCATGGTCAATCAGTGTCCGGTTGAACGCCTCACTCTGTTCCAGCGAAGTCTCAGCCTGCCTGGCATGCAGCATCCGCCGCACGCGATGACGCAAAACCGCCCAGTGAATGGGCTTTGTTATATAGTCGGTAGCCCCTGCCTTAAACGCCATGTCCACATCTTTGTCATCTTCCAGTTTGGTAATCATGATTACCGGCACGCGATCCCCGCCGGGGAGTTCCTGCAACCGGGTGCAGGCGGTAAAACCATCCATCACCGGCATCATGCAGTCCATCAAAACAATCTCCGGCCGTTCCAGTCTAAAAACGGACAGCGCCTGCGCGCCGTTCTCCGCATCAACAACTTTATAACCATCGCTTTCCAGGACCTGGCGCAGTTTAAACCGCATATATTTAGAGTCATCCACCACGAGAATCAAGGATTTCTTTCCTTCCCCAACTTTACCTTCCATATTTTACCTCTTTTATTGTCTTGTTTATACCTGTAGAATGCCGTCACAGTTAACAATCTGATTACAATAACGTCATAAAGCGTCGGGGGTTCCTAATTATGGATTATTAATTCTACATGCTCACCTTGAAATCCTTCCATTGAAAAACCAGCAAAATCGATAATATTCTCAATGAATATTATGGTTGAATTAAGTTTTATAAGCTTATTTTACATTAATACACGGTCATAAAAAAGTTTGTTTAAGGCCAAGATAAATAATAGTTTCAAATAAAAAAAAGGGGGGGGGACTTAAATGATGGCAAAGGGCTGGAACGATTTTCAAAAAGGTGTGGAAGTAAAGGCTAGCGATTATAGCAATGATATTACCATCTGCTATAATGGTCTTCTGGCAAAATCAGGCGCTGACCAGGTATTTTTGCATTACGGCTTCGGTGACCGCTGGATGGATACAAGCACCGATAAAATGAATAGAACCTACAGAGGATGGGAAAAGAACATTAAAATGAAAAGCGACAAAGTGAATTTTTGTTTCAAGGATTCAGCCGACCACTGGGATAACAACAATGGCAGCAACTGGATAGTCCGTTAGCGGCAGGTCAGGGGCAGCTAAACTGCCCCTATTTTATTGAATCCTGTTATTGATTAAAGAATTTTTCAATTAACTCATCGCTTAAATTCTTTTTTATCGACACTTTGCCGATACTCAAGGGAAGAACAAAAGTCAAACGTCCGCCGGCAGCTTTTTTATCGTGATAAAAACTATCGACGAGATCTTTCGGCGCAAGATTATCCGGCAATTCCAGCGCCAGACCCGCGCGACGGATTAACGCTTCGATCCGGCTGAGATCGGAAATGTTTAACAATCCGAGCGCCACGGCCAGCCGGGCGGCAGAAACCATACCGATGCCTACCGCTTCACCGTGCGTATATTTACCGTACCCGGCAAGAGCTTCCACGGCGTGGCCGACAGTGTGGCCGTAATTTAGGATAGCCCGCAGGCCGCCTTCAGTTTCATCTTCCTCAACCACCTTCGCTTTAATCCGGCAAGACTCCCGGACAACATGGATAAGCGCCTCGGTATTACCTGCCAGTAACGCCTCGATGT
>MVQK01000149.1 GCA_002067515.1 Pelotomaculum sp. PtaB.Bin013
TGGATTGATAAATACCTGCGGTGCGATGGATTACTCTTTACTTTCGACCTTGAACTTCAGACATGACCTCAAGGCTAAATATCTCCTGATCATGGCTGAAGCAGGCGACTTCGCAGAGGACGGAACCAATATTATGATAGATAACGGCTGGTTTGAAGAACCGCCGCGTATAGTTGGCCATAAAGAAATAATTAATAAGGTGCACTAAATTCCGTTAATTCTTGCTTAGATAAACATGGCGAACAGCCCCCCATTGTAACCTCGTCAAGCCGTGAATTAAAGGTCCCACTTTTTTATTCTTATATTTCACGGAAACCCGTTACTATTGACAGTCGTGAACTTTCAGGATATAAGTAATATTAATATGCAAATAAGAATATATATTAATTAGGAGACTTTCTTGTTAAAAAAATTTGTTTATGGTACTGTATAAGATGATAAAATTTAAAAAGCAGTTGGGATTTAATTAACCATATAAATTATTTTTTGAACGAATGATTGGTCTACAAAAGAAACCGAGAGGGAGTTATAAAAAATGCGTAAACCTGCAATCCGGTTAATAACTGCTGTTTTACTTGTAACTATATCTATTTTTTCGTCGGCATGTCAGAAGCAAACTCCACCGGTGCCGGAAAAATCAACGGCAAGTAAAACATTGACAATTGTCACGTCGTTTTACCCTATGTACATAGCTACTATTAATGTTGCTAAAGACGTACCTGGTGTAAAAGTTGTCAATATGGCCCAGCCCACGACAGGGTGCCTGCATGACTATCAGTTAAAGCCTGATGACATAAAAACTCTTAGTGAAGCCCAGATATTTGTTATAAACGGAGCAGGGATGGAGGCGTTTATGGATAAGGTGGTCAGTCAACTACCTGATTTGAAAATTGTTGACGCGAGCAAGAGTATACCGCTTATCAAAGGAGAGGGAGAGGAAGGAGATAATCCTCACATATGGGTGAGTATTTCAAATGCCATACAGCAGGTGAACAATATCGGGCTGCAACTGGCAGCGCTTGATCCGGAACATGCCGCGCAATACAGCGCCAATACCAACGCATACGCGAATCAGCTTGATGCCCTCCGCGTAAAAATGCACCAAACTCTTGATGGCGCCAAGAAGCGGGATATTATCACGTTCCATGAGGCCTTTCCCTACTTTGCCCAGGAATTTAACCTCAACATTGTAGATGTAATCGAAAGAGAGCCCGGTTCCGAGCCAAGTGCCGCCGAGTTGGCTGACAGCATCGAAACTGTAGAAAAGTCCAAAATCAAGGCGCTCTTCGCTGAGCCCCAGTATCCGGCGAAAGCTGCGGAAACCATCGCCAGCGAAACAGGAGCGAGGGTATATACCCTGGATCCGGGTGTAACGGGTGATATGGAGCCGGACGCTTATCTGAAAACGATGGAGATCAACATGAAAACTTTAGAAGAGGCTCTAAATTAAGATGTTTATCCCTCGCAAGATTAACCCGACTTTTGATTTTATAAAATTGATTGTGATTTGTCTAACGATTATTCCTGACTTTATGGTTACTCACTATATACAACCGTGAGAGGAAGACTTTCGAAAAGCTAGCTGAACAAAGAAACAGCCTTGAGAATGAAATAGAGCAAAATTTAACATCTAAAGCCTAGCGTAACGTTTGACTGTACGTTATGTTGGTTATATAGTATAAAAGAATACAAAAAGAATCCTGAGGTGATTCCATTGGGGAGTTAAGGAAATATAAAATTGGGGAAATCGCTGAGTTGGCAGGTGTTAGTAAACGGACAGTTGATTATTACACAAATTTGGGCCTGTTAGAGCCTGTAAGATCAGCAAGGAACTATAGGTATTATACTGAAGAAGCATTAATTAGACTTAAATTAATTGAGGGTTTGAAAGAGAAAAGGTTAACATTGGAGGAGATAAAGGAGCGTTTAAATCTTCTGGATGGCAATTTGTTGGAAGCAGGGAAAGAGAACAAAGGTAGGCCAATTAATATGGTGATGGGCTTGCTGGGTACAGAAATGCTGAACAGCCTGTTCGACGATGCTGACGATATTTTATCTGTAACTATAATATAAAATTAATCAGTTATTAATTAAATTATAAAGGAGTGGTTTCTTTTTTATGGACCCGGACCCTAGCAGCCTAAAAAATGGTGTTCTATCTAATCTAGGTCTGTTTATCGTTAAAGGCTCATTCTCAATAACTTATCAAACACACTTGGTTATTTTCAATTAATCTTCAAACCATTCTCAATATCAGCACATCCCAATTCTTCCAACGAGGGTGTGGTACTCAGTGGCCGAAATTGCTGTATTTTATGTGGTCGTTTTTGATGTGTTTTTTTTACAGAATCCGCGCGAGAAAGCCCATCGACTTTAGGGGGAGGTATCTCTTAGAAGCAGGGAAACCTGCTTTAGGAGTAGTGGGCGTACTGGCACGCCAGGGAGTCAGCTTGTTCGTGTGGAGAAATACCAAAACAAAAGACCATGAACAAGGGACGTTCAGGTTAGTAGCTTGAGCTGCCGCGAATTAAAAGATCCTTTTGTTCCTTAAAGGAACCCCACATTCTTTAGTAGTGGTAGGGTGTCAGTTATACTTCCACTTAAATTGGATTATATTTCGTTAGCATTTGAACCACACCGTAACAATTTTCTACAATTTTCTCAATTTCTTTCGGTTCGGCATTATCCACATGTATACCTGCAATTACTACTACAGGCTTACCAAAGTATATCGCAATTTGTTCTGCGATAGGTTTGGCTACTTCGTCATCTTTATGACCAAGCATAGGTATAACGCTTGTGTTACAACTAACTCTTGTAGCGTCTGAGAGACTAGGCCTGGGTAGGCTTATTGCAACTGCTCCAATATGTGGCTTATCACCGCCGTAAAGCTGTGCGACTAATCCGTCCATTGTTATCGAAACCCTCATTTCAACTCGGCATTTCCCAACACCCGCAGTATAAATCACTTGCTCAACCAATTTATTCCCTCCCCCAAAGTCTTATTCCCTCCTTGCAGCACTTTAAATAATTTCTCTAAGTCAAATCATAAATGCAGGTATCGAAGATTCACTTACTTTATTTAATAATGAAGCTAGAGCCACTTTTACGGCATGGAGGTCTAATTTATAAAAAATACTAACTTGTTTATTAGAGGAGATAAGTCAGAAAGGATCTGCGTTGACCGTGTTATAATAATTTCTGGGCTGGTACAATGACCTGCTGTTTTTTTACATCAATAATTCCTGAGGCGGTAATCCTTAATCCGGGCAGGAAATCGCAAACCAAGAATAACAATGTAGAGAAAAAATCGTTATAATGGTAACCATACTCTCTGGCTTTGTATTCCAAATATTTCATTTCAGTGACAACCGTCGAAAAAGAACGGTCGCTTGCCATTCCACCGATTTTAAGTGGCATAAGAAATGATACTTGACCATTTTCAATTAATACAATTCCACCATTCATTTTGGTCGCCTCAGAGGCAGCGCGTGCCATGGATGAACGATCCCTACCCAAAACAATTAGGTTAAACGAAGTATTATAAGTAGAAGCAATTGCTTCAAATTGACCAAGGCCGCTAACAAAGCCGTTTGTAACCCACTTACCGAATCGGTCGATCAGAGTACAATATAGCAAGTCGTCCTCGCGTTCCAACAAGCCATTACGCGGCTTAAGCAAACGGTCCTGTTGTTTAGTGATAACAGCAGAAACAAAGTTAATAACCGGGAAGACCTTCTCATCACTAGAAGGTACCCCATATAAAGAAGGATCGCTTAACAAATCCGAACGAGGCAATTCAGTACGAAAACCCATTTCCCCCCAGTCCGGTGCTGTAAGTTCTACAGATAATTTCCCGTCAATAGCCACTATCTTACCCTTGGAAAGAACCATATGTGGAGTGAATTCTTCCAAATCAGGCAATAATAGAATATCTGCCTGTCGGCCAGGGGCAATAGAACCCAAATCTTTTTCCACCCCAAGGTATGTGGCTGGATTTATAGTAGACATTTGTAATGCCGTAACGGGATTTACTCCCGCTCTTACAGCCATGCGCAACATTCCGTCGATAAGTCCTTCCCTGGCAATAAAACTGGGACGTGAACCATCAGTGGTAAATAACATCCGGTTAGTAGGCAAACGCATTTCTGTAATTGCCCGCAGCAATTCAGGCAGGTCCGGCCGGAGGGAACTATGCCGCAGCATGGTCCAGAAACCTAATCTTAATCTCTGGGCTACATCCTCAGCGGTAATCGATTCATGGCATGATTCGGCACCTGCCGCGGCAATTACATTTAAATGATCATAAGAACACCCTGCGGTATGACCTTCAAAACCTTTATGATTGGCACTAGCCAGGATAATCTTTTCTAATAGAGAATAATCCCCCTCAACTATTAGTGGCCAACGGGTTATTTCGCCTATTTTAATGATACTCGGGTCGGAATAAAGCTCTTTTAAATTAGCAATTGAAAAAATGTTTTCTTCATTTATGTCCGGTGACTGGTGTATTGCCCTTGCTACCCAATATTGCCTAACCGGTAGGTTATCCATTGAATTAACTATCCTTAAAAAGCCCTTTGTTCCAAGATATACAAAGAAAAAAAGGTTATCGCAAACAATTGTAGTGATCCCACGCAATAGAGAGGCTTCCGTTAGACTAACAGGATTGTATATTCCCCACGGGTGAGAATGTGGTTCAATCAGAGCTGGACAGAGGTAGAATCCCCTGGCGTCAATAATTGTTGTGTTCGCACCTACCATTTTTTCACTTTCGCCAACGTAAGCAATTTTGTCTTGCGATAATGCAATATTGGCCAGATAAATTTCACCAGATAGTACGTTTATCAGTGAACCACCCTTAATATAATAATCTGCCTCTCGTCTTCCTGCAGACACGTCTAACAACTTCTGGAGATCTTTAGCTGTTGTCAAATTAACACCCCGTCTCATAATTCTTGTTATGCTACAGCTATTTTCTGATTGTTTTATGCCTTCACGCAGAAAGCTAAGTAAGGTTATATTAAGTGCCTTCCTAATATACAAATACCCATAACGTGTCTTCATTTCAGTAAAATTTTAGCTAGATAATTTATTACAACAATTATTTTTTACAAAAAGGCTAAGAAATGCTCATGCTAATTACTGAATATTGTTTAATTTTCTACAAATGGTTTTTTCAGTGTACCTAATAGTAGTATTTATTTAATGGTATATAAACAAAAAAATTTTTTATAGTTAAGAATTATTTTATATAATAACAATCGCATCAGTATAATAGTAATTTCTGAGCAGGAACGAGGATTTGCTGTTTTTTTACATCAATAATTCCCGAAGCGGTAATCCTTAATCCAGGTAGGAAATCGCAAACTAAAAACAACATAGTATAGAAAAAGTCATTATAGTGGTAGCCGCATTTTCTGACTTCGTCTTCTAAGTATTTCATTTCACTGACAATTATCGAAAAAGAACGTACGCTTGCCATTCCACCAATTTTAAGTGGCATACGGAATGATACATGACCATTTTTAACTAACACAATTCCACCGTTCATTTCGGTTACCTTGGAGGCAGCTAAAGCCATTGATGAACGATCCATTCCTAGTACTAGCAAGTTATACGAAGAATTGTAGGTTGAAGCAATTGCTTCAAATTGACCAAGGCCGCTAACAAAGCCGTTTGTAACCCACTTACCGAATCGGTCGATCAGA
>MVQK01000150.1 GCA_002067515.1 Pelotomaculum sp. PtaB.Bin013
GCGTCGCTGATGTAATGCTGGAAACTGTTCGATGTGCAAATCAACGTCCGCATGGATACGGGGTTTTCGCATGGTTCAGATTCTGAAGTCACATTATGTGCCACCATAATCTGGAGAGCCTTTCTTGTAATTTCACTCATGAATTTATGAGTGTCCATTGACCACCTCATGACTCAACCTCCAAACATTTTAATATTTCTTCGATTATGCCCATTAAAACATCTACAACAACAGAATTACCTGCCTGCTTATACATAGGAGTGTCAGCAACTGCAATTTTAAAATCGTCAGTAAAGCCCATAAGTCGAAGACATTCTCTTGGAGCTAAACGTCTGATTCTCCCATTTGTTGTCACATAATTGTCTTCTCCCGCACGATGCATCTTATGCATAGTACTCATTAACGGGCGGGCGATCTCTAGGTCTATTTCTGGTTTCATAGAAAATCCGCCCGTTCCTTCACACATTATACCTGGCAAAATTCTTTCTGATAGGAAGTACTTGTCCGGCACATCTTGGCCCCCGGGATGGACAACAATTTTTTTACCTTCAGCCCTAACATGTCCCTCAGCTGCATTTTCGAGCAGGAAAGACTGCATAGTGAAGTTCAGCTCTTTTTCTGTGGGGAACTGGAAATTCTCACCGCCTTCTTTAAATCCCACTACAAATACTCTTCTGCGCTTCTGCGGAATTCCATAATTAACTGCATCAAGAACTTGGGTATGGAGTGTATATCCAAGCGAATTAAATACGCTTTGCACAACCTCCCACGTACGCCCCTTATCATGCTTCAGCAAGCCTTGCACATTCTCATATATAAATGCCTTGGGTTCAATCTCTTTAACAAGACGAGCAAATTCGTAGAATAAAGTACCACGGGCTACTTCAAGACCCTGCTGATAGCCGAGGAGAGTAAAGCTCTGGCATGGGCTACCACCTACAAACAGATCAACTTTACCTTTGTATTCTTCTCCCTCAAGGAATTTTACATTGTGATAATAATGCTCCTCATCCATATCGTAGTTTGCAAGATATGATTTTTTAACTGAGTTAACGCGCTTAGGAGGAATTTGTGAGCGAACATATTCTTTTCGGCCCTCAAGCGTCGGAATTTTCTTCAGCGTCTCAGCAATTTCTTCTTCCGTCTGAAGCATATCAATCTCACCGTTGTCACAGGCAAATACTATGTCATGCTCGATACCGAGTCTTTTTAATGCGAACTCTGCTGCGCCGATACCACTGAATACTGTAGCTATCTGCAGACGCTTTTTTCTTTTATCCTCTGGGTCTTTAAATACTCCCGTAAGATTAATCTGGCGCACAACTTCCATTATAACATTTACTGCGATTGAATTACCGCTTTGCCTATACATATGGGGGTCCGGAACAACTATCTTAAAGCTATCTGCATAACCCATCAACCGAAGACATTCTCTTGGTGTAAGGCAACGCGCGACACTTCGTTTTCCTTCATAGATTCCTTTGAATACTCTTGCATCGTCTTCCAAACGTTGCGGGATTTCTGTCTCCAAGCGCATATCACCGAACCAGTTAAATTGTTGGCACGCGACTTGGCATCTTGCGATAGTACCGTTCAATGCCACGTGCTTTTTTTGATTTGGATCAATTACACGCTTGAAGCCTTTCTCCGGAAGATAATACTTATTAGGAACATCCTCTTCCAGCAATGCTGTCATGTCTTGCTTAAGTTTTATTTTTTGAGGATCCATTATCTTTTCAAAGAAAGGTGCTAAGTCCTTCCTAAACCCAACGACAAAGATTCTTCTTCGATTCTGTGGCAGGCCGAAATCCTTAGCATTGAGGACCCAATATTTCCATACATAACCCAGGGTGTCAAATATACTTGATATTACTTCCCATGTATGCCCTTTGTCATGCTTTAGCATCCCGGTTACGTTCTCATAAATAAAGACTTTGGGTTGGATTTCTTCCACAAGTCGCGCATATTCATAGAATAATGTGCCTCGTGCTTCTTCCAAACCGCCTTGCTTTCCCATGACAGAAAAGCTTTGGCAGGGGCTGCCACCTACGAATAAATCGACTTTCCCTCTAAATTCTTTGCCATCCAGTAGTTTGACGTCCTGAAAAAACTTTGAGTCGTCAATCTTGTAATTTGCTTTATAAGATTGCTCAACATAATTTATACCTGTTTCCTCTGCATACAATTTTGCAACATAAGCATTTCTTTCGGCATTGGACATTCCCTCTGTGGCTTTTTCAATTGACTCATAACTGGTTTTCAACTTTCGCTCACCATTGTCGCAAGCGAATTCTATTTCATACGGTATTCCAAGCCTATCCAACGCATGCTCAACTGCGCCGATTCCGCTGAATACCGTTCCTAACTTTATCATCGCGATGTCTCCTTGTCCTAATGAGATTATTTTTGATTTTTGATTTTTGTCACTATCAACCCATTTGTCTATCTCTGACTTTTTGAATTTCCAAAGTTTACCGCCAATCTTATGGGCTGGGAACTCTTTCGTCTTTATCCAAGTCCGGACAGTAGACACTTTAACCCCCAAGTATTCTGCGACTTCATCTATTCCAATGTAGTTGTCACTTACTGGTTCCACCTTAACGCCCTCCGTTCTCGTGAATAAAAAACTTTATTAATTATATCACAGTATTCTTTAGTTTTCAACATATTAATTTATTTTGTTTTATTTTGATTTAGTTTTATTAAGTTTAATTCGGTTTAGTACTGTTTTCTTTTGTCGCAGTATTTCTTGCTCTATATATTTTCTGGAAATGAATCATATATAAAGCAAACGATAACCCATAAAGCAAACCTTTTCTCAAAAAGCAAACGATTAACATACAAAGCAAACTTTTACTTAAACGCAGTTCGCTGCGACCCCTGAAAACAAGAAAAACCCGCCTGGAAGTGACTCCAGAACGGGTTTCTTTATGTTATGAAATGTCGAAAGCCCTTGAAATCCAGTGATTTTCGATAAAAAAGAAAAGCAGATATTTCTATCAATATCTGCTGTCTTATCTGGTCGGGGTGACAGGATTTGAACCTGCGACCTTTTGGTCCCGAACCAAAATTGAGTACCCCTGCAGGCCCGCAAAACCGCTATTTTGCGGGGTTTTAGAACGCTTGGGAACGCCTAGAAACTCTGGGGTATCTAACGCGTATCAAACAAAGGCAAGCGTCAATACTGTCGCTTGCCTTGGGGCTAATGCTATTTTATTTTTGACCGGACATACTCTCGGATATCCTCCGACTCGGTCCTATCAATACTCTTAACGTAGGCTAAATATTTCGCCTTTTCGGTGGGCGTTACCCGCGCGCGTACTACGTCGGTAAGCCCCTCGTCGTTTTTTTCAAAGCCGTAAAACCGATATAGATAATCCGGCATAGGATGACCTTTGCATTTGCGCGGATGGTGTCCGTTGTACTCAAGCAGGTCGGCTTCACTGATCTCCCTAAAAGGATCAATAAAAAACGCCTTAAGTGTACCGTCCTCCAGCTCGACAACATAATGCATAGGTAGCTGGCTTATGTTCCAGGCTCCGTTAATTTGCATCTTAACACCACCCCTCGAATGTGATAGCGATAACCTCGGGATTTTCGTAGATTTTATCGATTACGGGCATATCGACTCCGTTTTCGTCCGCATCCAATTTGGCAATCTCAAGCGCTGCCGTTAAATAATCGCCGTCGACGACATCCTGCGATACCTCGTCAAAGTCGTCAAGCGCCTCACCCATACCAATCAAACCATTTGCAAACTGGCGCGGTATGCCGTCAATATGCGCCCAGTTGAGCATAACGGCCTCGCCGCTCTCCTTGTAGATCAATACGCCTGACTCGTATCCTGTAATATCCTGTAGTGTCATGATATAGACCTCCTTTGATTTGGGATAATGGGGCGGTTGCCCGCCCCGTAGCTCTGTAATTACCACGTATCGCCTCCGAGCGTCATAGCATCCTCAATCGCCTTGCGCCGATTTTGATACTTACGGTCAGCCTCCAGCTCTTGCCTTATGCGTGCTTTGGCTGCGCGCGCCTCCTCGCCGAAGATATCCTCAACGATATCTTTGGGCAACAGTACCAACAGGGGGCAAGTCTTGCCTTTTTGGGTAACCTCACCGTACTTGATTACGCGATCTTTGCCATGGTAGGTAAAGTCTGCTCTTTTTGAGACCTCGCCGTTGACCGAAAATTCAATAATTTTGCGGACCCATATATCCGCCGGAATTTCTACTTTGTAACCGTCAGCATCTGCGGTTTCGGTCGTAATGTGCTCTACATCTACCGCCAGTTTTACGATGCTCCCCTTGGCCGTCCTAAATTCATACCTCTTAATCATTTCGTTTGCTCCTTCCGCGCTTATCGCCGCGCCGCGTTTTTTGGTATGATTAATTGTAGCACATCGTAGCACGGATTGCAATAGTTTTTTTAAAAATTTTTAAAAAAGTTTTTGCCCAAAAATAAAAAAGAAGGGGCCGCAAAGGCCCCATTCTCACGCCGTACGATTATTGCCCGTCCTTCTCCGTTATCTGCTTCCAGACCTGGTTTCCATAGACAGCCGCGCCGGTCACCAGTATCCCCTGCACCGCACCCTCGACGGTCCAGCCCACGATAGCCATGGTCCCGGCCACGCCGGGCACCAGTAGCACCACGGGTATCAGCCAGTTGGGCACGTTGGGGATGCTCTTTATGATCTGACCCAGAATCAGCAGCGCCGGTATCAGCACCAGCGCCTTTTCAACGATATAAGTCAAAATATCCATGAAAAATACCTCCTCATTTGATAAGTGCCCCGACGCCTGCGCCTATCGCGGCGCTTATCAGGGCCACCACCACAGTATCCCACCGCCTTGCCGGGCGTTGCTCCAGAGCGCATATCCGCTCTTCGGCCTTGGAGAGCTGGCCCCCAAGGGTATCCAGCTTTTCGCCGAGACTCTTGATGTCGCTGCGGATGCTCCCGAGCGCGCCCATGATTTCCCCGTAGGTCTTGGTGTCCATCTCCATCGCTCGCCCTCCCCGCCTTACTTCCACACGCCACCCAGCGCCCGCGCCGTCTTTTCGCCCACCACGCCGTCCGCCGTCAGCTTCTTCGCCCTCTGGAACGCCAGAACAGCCGCCAGCGTCTTGAGGCCATATATGCCATCTATGTCGCCGGGGTCGTACCCCGCCGCCTTCAAGGCCCGCTGCACCGCCTTGACGTCCTCGCCACGTATATAGGCGTCATAGTCAATGTACTTGCTCCAGATATAGCCCTGCAGCCCGCCTATGCTCGCCAGCGTCCAGTCGCCCTGCGGCTTGATGACTGTGATTTGCGTGTCCTTCGGCAGCTTGCGCAGGATGGTCTTTGTCAACCCGGGACCGGCGCGGAAGTTGATTTCATCCCGCTTTACTTTTGCCGTCATGCGGAGCATGCGCGAAATGGTGAAGGCGGGTTTGGCGGAAGCTGCAGGCTTCGCTGACACGGACGTGTATAGCCTGTTGCCGCGATTGTCAAATACCCTATATCCGGGGTTGTCGTCGGCGCATGCCTTCGCGTTGCCGAGGCTGTTGAATGCGCCCTTCTGCGACTCCGCGTCCTGCCATGTCTTGCGTACGCGGTAGGTCTGCGCGATGGCCGAGGGCTTGGGTTTGGTATCATCGCGCTCGTTGAGCAGGGCCTTCACATCCGCGCGGAAGGTGTCCATACTCTTGCCATGGCGCGGGAACCAG
>MVQK01000151.1 GCA_002067515.1 Pelotomaculum sp. PtaB.Bin013
CGTGCTGGGCCGCGACCTGGCTGCCAAAACGGCGCAGAAGGTTAAAGCCGGCCTGCTGTCCGACTGCATCGCGATAGATGTTGAAGGCGGCGGCCTGGTATTCACCCGTCCCGTATATTCCGGCAAAGCGTTATTAAAAGCCGGCGTTCCCGAATCCAGCCCGGCAATGGCTACTATCCGCCCCAACGTGCTGACTGCCGAAGCAGGCGCGGGTAAAGGTGAAGTAGTAAACTATGCTGCGAAACTGGATGCCGGTGACCTGCGCCAGGTAATTAAAGATGTGATTATGCAGATTTCCTCCCGGCCGGAACTCACCGAGGCAAACGTGATCGTGTCTGGCGGCCGCGGTGTGAAAGGCCCCGAAGGCTTTAAAGTTCTGGAAGATCTGGCCGACGTGCTCGGCGGCGCTGTCGGCGCCTCCCGCGCTTGTGTCGACGCAGGTTGGATTGGACAAAACCTCCAGGTCGGGCAAACCGGCAAGGTTGTGTCCCCCACTCTTTATTTCGCATGCGGCATTTCCGGCGCCATCCAGCACATGGCCGGGATGAGCTCTTCCAAGTGCATCGTGGCGATCAATAAGGATGAAGAGGCAGCTATCTTTAAAAATGCCGACTACGGTATTGTCGGTGACCTCTTTGAAGTAGTGCCCATCTTAACCGAAGAAATCAAGAAAGTTGTAGGCAAATAAATTTAGTTTCACATAGGTGAATGCTGCTGGAACACTTCTTAAGCAGAAACTTTTGACAGAACCCTCATGGATTGAGTTCGCCAGAGGTCTCTTGGGAAGGGTTCCAGCAAACTTTTTGTTTATTTACGTATCGGGTAGGATGCCGTTTTTAGAGAAAGGATGAGCCAAATGAAGGAAGTTGTAATCGTCAGCGCGGTACGCACCGCGGTGGGTAAGTATGGCGGTTCGCTGCAGAACACTCCTGCTGTCGAACTGGGCGCTTTGGTGATTAAGGAAGCAATTAAGAGGGCCGGGATCGGCGTTGAACAAGTTGAAGAAGTAGTAATGGGCAATGTTTTGACCGCGGGCCTCGGGCAAAACCCCGCGCGCCAGGCCTCTTTGAAAGCTGGACTGCCTATTGAAACACCGGCCTATACAATGGGTATCGTCTGCGGCTCCGGGCTGAAAGCCATTATGTTGGCTGCCCAGGAGATCATGTCCGGAGAAGCTGATATAGTGGTGGCAGGCGGCATGGAAAACATGAGCGCCGCTCCGTACGTGCTGGACAAGGCTAGATGGGGCTACCGCATGTTTGACAGCACCCTTACCGACGAGATGGTCAAAGACGGACTGTGGTGCGCTTTTAATGATATCCACATGGGCATGACTGCTGAGAACCTCTCCGTAAAATATAATATATCCAGGGAAGACCAGGATCAACTGTCGGTTGACAGCCATAACAAGGCCATTGCGGCCATTGATGCCGGAAAGTTTAAGGACGAGATTGTACCGGTACCCATTCCCCAGAAAAAAGGCGACCCCTTATATTTTGACACAGACGAATTACCGCGCCGTGGCGCCACTGTGGAAGCCCTGGCCAAACTGCCCGCCGTTTTCAAAAAAGGCGGCACCGTTACCGCCGGGAACGCCTCCGGGCTAAATGACGCCGCTGCCGCGACAGTGGTGATGTCCGCTGATAAAGCAAAAGAATTGGGAATAAAACCCATGGCTGTGATCAAGTCTTTTGCCACGGCGGGTGTGGACCCCGCTTATATGGGCACCGGACCGATTCCCGCCAGCAAAAAGGCGATGGCCAAGGCCGGGCTCACCGTGGCCGACTTTGACGTGATCGAAGCCAACGAGGCTTTTGCAGCCCAGGCTCTGACCTGTATCCGCGGCCTCGAACTGCCGATGGACAAGGTGAACTTCAACGGCGGCGCTATCGCCATCGGCCACCCGATCGGCGCCAGCGGCACCCGGATCATGACGACCCTGCTTTACGAGTTAAAGAAACAGAACGGGCGTTACGGCCTAGCCACGATGTGCATCGGCGGCGGCCAGGGCGTGGCCATGATTGTGGAAAACATTAAATAAACGATTCAATGAGAAGTAACCAATGAAAGAAATTTTAAACCCCATTTGTTTTATTATGCTTTAACATGATAGATGGGGTTTGGAAGGAGTATCACATGGAAATTAAGAAAATCATGGTTATCGGCGCCGGCCAGATGGGATCAGGCATTGCTCAGGTATCGATCGCCGCCGGTTATGACGTCGTCGTCAATGATATTAATGACACGTTCGTTAACAGAGGCATCGGCCTGATTGACAAAAACCTGTCAAAGGATGTCAGCAAAGGGCGTCTCGATGAATCGGCCAAGGCAGCCTTAATGGCCAAGCTGATCCCGTCCACCAGCCTGCAGGACGCCAAGGACGTCGACCTGGTGATTGAAGCGGCTATTGAGAACATGGAAATCAAAGGCAAGATCTTCAAGGAACTAGATGAAGTTTGCAAACCTGAAGCGATTCTTGCCACAAACACCTCCTCGCTGCCCATCACCGAAATAGCCGCGGTAACCAAGCGGCCGGACAAAGTGATCGGCATGCACTTTTTTAATCCCGTGCCGGTGATGAAGCTGGTAGAGGTTATCAGGGGGCTGGCAACATCCGATGAAACTTATGACATCGTTAAGACTGCCAGCGAAAAAATGGGTAAAGTTCCCGCGGAAGTGAATGATGCCCCTGGTTTTGCGGTAAACCGTCTTCTCATTCCGATGATTAATGAAGCGATATATTGTCTTTACGAGGGCATCGCTTCACGGGAAGCGATTGACAACGTGATGAAACTGGGCGCTAATCACCCGATGGGTCCCCTCGCTCTCGGCGACCTGATTGGCCTGGACACCTGCCTGTCAATCATGGAAGTGTTATACAAGGGCTTCGGAGATCCCAAGTACCGCCCGTGCCCGCTCCTGCGCAAATACGTGGCTGCCGGCTGGCTTGGCCGTAAGACTGGTAGAGGGTTTTACCAGTACTAACGCGACGGGGGTATAAATATGGCGTGGAATAACATTTTAGTAGAATTTGATAACGAGATTGCGGTGGTTAGCATCAACCGCCCCAAAGCGCTAAACGCGCTCGATCATCAGACCATTGCGGAATTGGGCGAAGCCATGGCTGAGTTAGCCGCCAATCAGTCGGTAAAGGTAATTATTTTAACCGGCGCCGGTGAAAAAGCTTTTGTAGCGGGCGCCGACATTGCCTACATGTTGTCCCTGACTCCCATGCAGGCACAGGAATTCAGCCGTCACGGCCAAAAAGTATTCAGCCAGATTGAAAACATGTCAAAACCGGTGATAGCCGCGGTAAACGGCTTTGCTCTTGGCGGCGGCTGCGAGCTAAGCATGGCCTGCGACATCCGCGTAGCCTCGGAGAAGGCCAAATTTGGCCAACCGGAAGTGAGTCTTGGCATCATGGCCGGTTTCGGCGGCACCCAGCGTCTGGCCCGGCTGGTGAACCCCGGTGTTGCCAAAGAGATACTTTTTACCGGCGATATTTACGACGCCCAAGCCGCGCTTAAGTTTGGCCTGGTCAGCAAGGTTGTTCCGGCCGATGAGTTGATGGATGTCTGCAAGAAGATGGCCAAGCGCATTGCCTCAATGGGTCCGGTCGGCGTAAGGTTTACTAAAGAAGCTATCAACCAGGGGCTGGATATGGATCAGGAAAAAGCCTTTAATATTGAAGCCGACCTCTTCGGCGTGATTTTCTCAACTGCCGACCAGAAAGAAGGCATGAGCGCCTTTTTGGAGAAACGTAAAGTGGAGTTTAAAGGTGAGTAGTTAAAAAATCAAGATGTTTTTGGTGGTTATTGCCTGTAAACAGCTAGTGGGCAATAAAAAGCACCATTTACAGTAATATAATTTAAATTAGGAGGGAATAGAATGGATTTTGGGTTAACTGAAGAACAAAAAATGGTACAGGATATGGCTCGCAATTTTGCGGAAAAGGAAATTGCTCCTTACGTTGAAGAGGACGAAAAAAACCACTACTATCGCAGAGAGATTTTAACCAAAATGGGTGAACTCGGCCTGCTGGGCTGGAGCATTCCGGAAGAATACGGCGGAAACGGCATGGGTTGGATGGAAGGCGTTATCGCCCTGTATGAAATAGCCAAGGTGCATACTTCCTGGAGACTTTCCATCAGCGGCAACTGCTGGGGTCCGGCAATGACCATTAATGAATACGGCACTGAAGAACAAAAACAAAAATGGATTCCCAACCTGTTAGACGGGACATGGGCGGGAAGCTTTGCTATCACCGAGCCTAACACAGGTTCCGACGTGGCCAGCATGAAGTGCTTTGCCGAAGATAAGGGCGACCACTGGCTGATCAACGGCACCAAGACTTGGATTTCCGGCGGGCACACTTCCGATATCGGACTGCTCTATGCTGTCACTGAAAAAGGCAAAGGTGTTAAAGGGATATCCTGCTTCGTAATTGACTACAACAACACCCCCGGCGTTCAAAGAATTCCTATGGAAGATAAAGTCGGCATGTATGCTGCTCCGACCTCGGAACTGATTTTCGAGGATGCGGTTGTTCCTAAAGAAAACCTGTTAGGCGGCTTAAACAAAGGTTTCTTCATTTGCATGTGGCAGCTGAACAACACCCGCATGGGTTGTGCCGTCGGCGGCGCGGCTCTTTCCAGGGCGTGCCTTGATGGCTGCATTCAATATGCCAACGATCGCTTCCAGTTTGGCGTACCTATTGGGAAACACCAGATGGTTCAACAGCAGATTGCTGAAATGATCCTCGAAGATGAGGCGGCCAAGCAACTCGTTTATCGCGCCGCATGGTTAAAAGACAACAAATTGCCCAGCCAGAAGGCGACTTCAACCGCTAAGCTGGCAGGTTGCATGGCGTCTGTTCACGCCGCCAACCTGGCAATGAAAATCTACGGTTCATATGGATATTCCAATGAGTATCCTTGCGGCAGATGGCTCCGCGACTGCAAACAGTTCGAGACCCTGGAAGGAACCTCCAACATGCATATGCAGATCATCGCCAACATTGAACTCGGTTTCGCGCCCGACCGGTAGAATCAAAGGATATTTAACGGCTAACTAGTAGACCTGAAAATTACGTTAGTTAAAGCCTTATCGTTTAATATCGCGGCCACCATTTTATGATTCGTGCATAAGAAGGTGGCCTTTTTTATATTTTAGCTGGCATTTTATGTGGACATATAACCGTTTTTTCGTCTAAAATAATGTAATGTAATCGAATAAGGTTAAACGGAGGAATATGATGGTAAAGCATCTTATTTCTACGGAATATGTGATTGAGCGAGACATTGCCCTGCAATTTGTAGGCAGTACGCTTGTGCATAGCGCTTGCATCTGATTCATTTACGTGTTAATCTAATAACGATCTAATGTTAAAATAACCGTATGGTTGGAAATAATACATGCTTTTAATTCATTTGCATTGAATCTGATAGCAGTATAATAGTAGTATTTAATAAATCTTTATGATTAATGGTATTGTTGGTATTGTCGGCAGTCTGCGGTAAAATCATTTGCCGCCTTAGCAATACCTGAATAATATAAACAGATAATATTGATAAAAGAGTATGTCTCAAAATTTAAGGGGGGGGAATAAATGCAAGCGAAACCGCAAGATTTTAGGGGTACGGCGAATTATATCGCCTCCGAAGATCTGATGAACAGCGTTAACGTATCCAGGGCGC
>MVQK01000152.1 GCA_002067515.1 Pelotomaculum sp. PtaB.Bin013
TTTAATAAGCTAACCAGCGCTGTGCAAGAAATGAAGGATAAAGGTTATGTAGAAAAAATGCTGGGCTGGCTCCATCCATCTTATATAAAAAGTAACCAGCTAATAAATATGCCTGAGTTTGATCCGGTCGATTTATGGGCGCCTATTAAAGCGAGGGAATAAAATGAAAATTATTTCATTTCACCTGAGAGGGAAAATGGCTCATTTTAGGAGGTTCTATTCAAACTCATCTTCTTTATCCTACACGATTCCCCCCAGGACCACTATTACTGGCATTGTGGCAGGTCTTTTAGGTCGGGAGCGGGATGATTACTACCTGGATTTTTCCTTGGACAGGTGCCGTATCGCTGTGTCTTCCCGTGCCCCAATCAAAAAGTGCATGCAAAAATTAAACTTGTTGAAAGTGGAAAGTCTGAATGACCTCAACGGTTCTTCGGGGTATCACAGCCAAACGGCCACAGAGTTGATCATACCATTGAATATTCGCACCGGAATAATTGATTACCAAATATGGTTGCACCATCTTGACGGAGCCATTATGAACGAGTTGGAAGAAATCTTAGTTGTAGAAAGTCCCGGTTATAAAAGTTTGGGTATTTCTTTGGGCCTGGGTACTGCTTATAACCTGGGATGGCTGGAGTGTGGCAAAGTCATGGAAGGAGAAGAGAAAAAAGAGAGCAATAATCAGTCGGTCGTTTCAGCTATACCGACAAGAAAATTGCACGGCTTCTTAATAGAACAAATAAGTGCTGGTGGATATAGGTTAATCAAGGAAGAGATCCCGCTGGAGTATGACCATGAAAGACGTATTACTGAAAGAGGACTGGGAAACATGGTGATCAACTTAAACCCTAATCCAGTACCTGTCAAGGTGGATTCATATGTTGTAACGGATCAGGGCGAGATCATTACCTGGATGGAATAAAAATCCGATAGGGTATTGTGGCATCATCCAAGTCGGGTTTTTGCCGCGATACCTTTTCCTGGTGGGGGAATAAAAGTGAAACAGTACTTTGCCCATTATGATAAAGATAGAAACATCAAGCAATTATTAAAAGAGCATTTAAGTTCTGTATCAGCTTCGGCTCTGCTGCAGGTACCACCAAATTTAAGATTTAAAAAAATTTCAATCACAACAGTGAGGGATATAGTTTTCTGGCTAGGCTACTGCCATGATCTTGGTAAATATACTGATTATTTTCAGGATTATTTGCTGAGGAGCATTAATTCTCATTTAAAGAACCACGCGCATATATCAGCATGTTTTTTGTATATGCTTTTATTGGATCGACTGAGTGATTTGCAAGATGGTACACAAAAAAGAATTATTGCGTTTCTAGCGTATCTATGCGCCCGACTACATCACGGCGCACTAAACCTGGACGGTCTGTTTAAAACCTCACAGGAAAATGAAATGAGACTATTATTACAAGCATTTGAAAACAACCTTGCTGCAAAAGCAGTAGATATTCTTAAAGACAGTGAACTGTCAAACAGTATTACACCAGATCAATTTAAAAATTATTTGCATATTGATCGACTATTGGCAGAAAGAAAACACTTTATATTCATGCCTCAATATTTTAGCAGCGGCCGGGCAAGTGAGGACCAGTGGTTTCTTTTCACGATTTATTTATTCTCACTGCTGATTGACTCCGATAAGCTTGATTCCGGTGGATTAAAGCCCGGAGGAGTAAAAAGCATTTTTTACGGATGTGTCAGTGATTACCTCGACCGAAAACCTATACGCAAACCGAATGAATCCCTAACAGTTCGCAGGGAAAAAGCCCGCAGGACAATGCTGGGTGTAATAGACGGCCTAAGCAACGACGATATCAAAAATGTCCGCTTCTTTACCCTCACGGCCCCAACGGGAATAGGCAAAACACTATCTTCCTTGCAGTGTGCACTCCGCTTACAAGAAAGGATAAAAGAAATTGAAAATTATACTCCTCGCATCATTACTGCAATTCCATTTATTAACATAATAGAACAAACCAAAAAGGAGTATGAAAATGTATTCAATAATAAGCTTCGCCTGGTAGTCCACCACCGTCTAGGGGACTTTTCAGTAAAAGCAGGTTCAAATGAAGAAACACCTATTGACAAAGCCCTATTAGAAGTTGAATCGTGGGAAGGAGATATTATTTTAACAACTTTCGTTCAGCTTTTCCAGTCTATCTTTACCGGTCAAAACCGTTTGTTAAAAAAGATTAATAAACTGGCGGGGAGCATCGTTATACTTGACGAGGCACAGGCCATCCCCGAAAAGTATATGCCTTTAATTGGAGCAGTATTGCAAAAAATAAGCACATATTGGGGTACTCGGTTTATATTAATGACAGCAACACAGCCTAAAATTTTAGACTTTGGAAATTTATTACTAAACGATAAGAAAAACCCTGAAAAACAAGTAATATCTCTTTTGCCGGACTACCCGGAGTACTTTAAAGACCTGAAAAGAACCAAATTTATCCCCTTGCTGGATAGGAAATTGGATACTAAAGAATTCATCTCACTATTTCAGGAAAAAGGGGATGTTAAAAAATCCACTTTGGTTGTAGTTAACACAATTAAGCGCAGTGTTGAAATTTATCGTGAGATTAAAAAAATACTTAAGAATAATGGATGTGAAGTCCCTGTCTATTACCTTTCCACAAATATTATCCCTAAAAAAAGAAGTGAAGTTATTGCCCAGGTTAAAACCCTCCTTGACAATGAACAGCCCGTTATTCTGGTTTCCACGCAAACAATTGAAGCCGGTGTTGATTTGGATTTTTATATGGCTTTTCGAGACTTTGCCCCTCTAGATTCTTTGATTCAAACAGCCGGGCGGGTTAACCGGGAGGGGAAAAAAGGTGAATATCTGCCTGTATACATAGTTCAATTAGAATCGGATAACCACTACGTTTATACATTAATGCACCGTAAATCCACGCAGGATTTAATCAAGAATAAGGGGGTAATCATAGAGCCTCAGTTCGGCAGACTTGCTGAGGAATACTATGCTTTAGCGCTGAAGAGAGGCGTTTCGGATATTTCGAGAGAACTCTGGCAGGAAGGCATTCTTAAACTAAACTTTGAAAAGATGGAAGAGTTTATGCTAATTGAAAATTCCGAAGAGGTCGTTGACGTTTTTGTTGAGGACGGCAGTCCGCAGGCCGCTTTTTTAGCCGATGCTTACGAGGAATTGCTGAGAAATAAGGAATATTTCAATTGTGACTTGACACAGGTTTTTGAGCGGTCTATTATCCCGGAGTATAATCAAAAGCTTAGTGTTTTTGAAAGAAAAGCGCTGGTGCGTTTGGTATTAACCAAACTAAATGATTATGTCATTCAGGTCAGGACTTCAAGACTGAAAAAAAATAGGCCCATTGAGTTTTCATCGCGTGGCGGTGTGCCTTCCTCCATGTATTGGATTCCTCCCGGCCAACTTTATGATTTTTATGATAAAGATACTGGGTTTATCAGTGAAACAGGAGACGCATTTATCTTATGATAATCATATTTCAAATATGATGTGTGCTAAACCCTTTTCCAGAACTCTTCTTCAGTTATTTTAAGTTGCTGTTTCAATATTTTTCGCCACAAGTTGGCGGGAATTTCCTTGCTTACAGAATGACTAACTCTTGTTCGTAGGATATCGCCGTTGGACAACACTTTTTCATAATACCAATGGTCTGTGTCCCTAATCATGACCCAGTCATTCTTTTCACAGTATCTTTTTAGGTCGCCGAATTTCGGAGGCATAGTTACAACTCCAGGAGGGATTTAATTTCCTGGTCATTGTCGCAAAGCAACACTCGTAGTATATAAGGGAAATGCCCCTTACGGTTTGGAGCGTTCAAAAAAAGTTGACTCCTGTCAATATAATCTTGTGCGTATATTTTCATCTCTTTAATAAGTTCATCAATAGCCTTTTTTAGGGTCGGTTCATTAACGGCAATATCGATTTCATTTAAAGCAACTGTTACAGAACCATCTTTTTCCGGTAAAATCTCCGGTTTTAGATGGTAAGCCTTTAGTATATCCTGTTGTAATTCTCGCCTAAGCAATAAGACCTCTTCGTTTTGATGGCGATTAATAATAACGGGGAGATGCCGGTGCCAGACATTATCATAAATATCGGTAAAAGTTTTACGTGCATTCGTAAATTTTATCTCTGTAAGCATGGTCAAACCTCCTCCACCCCACTTTATCACATAATGTACATTCTGTACAGAATAATGATATGTTAAAAAAGATAAAATGATTCCTATTGTTTTAAAAATTTAAATAGCGGTGATGTCTAGTGGAAGAAAAAGAATTACACGTAAGCGGAACCCTTGTATGGTATTACAATATCTGTCCGCGGGAAGTTTGGCTAATCAGCCACCAAATAACACCCGATCAGGACGACTCCAATGTCTCCCTTGGACGTTTTATCCAGGACTATTCATACCCCAGGGAACGTAAAGAACTTTCCGTAGGGCATAGCAAAATGGATGTATTTAAGGTGGATAACGGCAAATTAATTATTGGGGAGGTTAAAAAAACCTCTAAGTACCGTCAAAGCGCGCGGATGCAGCTGGCTTTTTATCTTGAAGAACTGAAGCAACGTGGTGTAGACGCCAGAGGTGAATTACGTTTTCCCCGTGAAAAATTACGAGAAGAAGTTATTCTGGACGAAGATATGGAGAAAGAACTGGATCGTACCAGGCGGGAGATATTGCATATCCTCTATCTGCCCCAACCCCCACCACCTGCTAAAATTAAGTTCTGTAAAAAATGCGCTTATGCAGAATTTTGCTGGTCATGAGAGGAGCGGATAATTATAAAAAAAACGCTTTATATATTCTCCAGCGGGGAACTGGTACGGAAAGATAATACACTATGCTTTGAAAACGAAGAGGCCAAAAAGTTCATACCAGTGGAGGACACTGGAGAAATAATGATATTCGGGGAGGTTACCGTTAATAAAAAGTTGCTTGAATTCCTTTCCCAGAGGGAAATAGTCCTCCATTTTTTCAGTCACCATGGCTATTACATGGGCTCCTTTTATCCCCGGGAACATCTAAACTCTGGCTACGTTACCTTAAAGCAAGCTGAGCACTACCTGGACGAGAACAAACGCCTTACCATTGCCCGGGAAATAGTTCTTGGTGCAGTTAAAAACATCCGCCAAGTTCTGAAATATTACCAAGGCCGGGGGAAAAATGTAACCGAAGTTCTTCAATCTGTGGAAAAACTCTTGGAAACGGTTAACGATTGCCCGGATATACCATCTTTGATGGCCATCGAGGGTAACATCCGTGACTATTATTATAAGGCCTTTGACGAAATAATCGAAGATCCTGATTTTATTTTCCAAGTGCGCAGCAGACGTCCACCCAAGAATTATCTCAATACGCTAATTAGTTTCGGCAATTCTTTGCTATATACCATATGCCTCAGTGAAATTTATAAAACACATATGGATCCACGCATCGGCTACCTGCACGCCACCAACTTTCGCCGGTTTACCTTAAATTTGGACCTTTCAGAAGTCTTCAAGCCGATAATTATTGATCGTATTATTTTCACTTTGGTAGGCAAAAAAATGGTTACCAAAAAAGATTTTGACCGGGATACTGAAGGTATAATGCTAAAAGAAAAAGCTAAAAAGTGCTTTGTGGAAGAATTAGATAATAAGCTTAAAACCA
>MVQK01000153.1 GCA_002067515.1 Pelotomaculum sp. PtaB.Bin013
CTTATTTTTTATGACAAGTTTATCTAATGAAGTAATAGCTAGCTATTATAGACATGTTCCTATTGAGTCATATTTTCAGGGATAAAATTGGCAAAAAGGTTACTCTCATACTCCTCAATCTTACCTTGATCACAGAGCTTTGAAAAATTGGGGTCTACCGGCAATCCTCCAATATACGGTATCTGAAATTTCTGGGCGATCTCTTCACCCCGGCTAGGTCCAAACAACTCAAAATGTTCGCCGCAATGCGGGCAAACGGCGCCACTCATATTTTCAACCAGACCAAGTATGGGAATATTCATCATTTGGGCCATCTTTATTGCCTTGCTCACGATCATGACGGCAAGATCTTGTGGTGAAGATACAACAATCAAGCCGTTGAGAGGCAGGGATTGCATAACAGTCAAAGGAACGTCACCAGTGCCGGGCGGCAAGTCAACAAAAAGGCAATCAAGGTCACCCCAGGCCACGTCGGTCCAAAACTGTTTGACTGTACCGGAAATTACCGGCCCGCGCCAAATAACCGGGTCATCTTCATTGGCGGTCAATAAGTTTAGTGACATAACTCTTATCCCACTATTGCTGATTGAGGGGAATAACGCGGAGCCGTTGCTTCTTACCCCACTCTTTAAACCAAACATTTTTGGCAGGCTCGGGCCGGTGATATCCGCGTCCAGCACTCCCACCGAATGGCCTTTTTTTCTATATTCACAAGCAAGTATTGATGTTATAGAAGATTTTCCCACACCGCCTTTTCCACTCATGACAGCGATAACGTTCCTGATATTGCTAAATTCGTTTCCGGTCAATTTCTCAATACCGGGATTGCCTTCATGACCACACCCGCCGTTTTTTTCATTGTCACATGTAGAATTTGAATTTTGTTGCATTGTTTTAATTCCTCCTTAGTTTTACAGTATACAATTAATGATCGCAGGCATTATCCCCTGTTTCCAGATTGCCGGCCAAAAACAGCCTGACGATATCTTCCGGACTACCTGAGGCTGAATTAGCGCCAACTACTACATTTACGCCATTCTGGTTGAACAATTCCTGTGCCCGCGGGCCCATACCACCGGCAATGATAATGTTAGCTCCTTTTTCGCCCAGTAATCTCGGGTACAAACCAGGCTCATGCGGCGGGGGCGTAAATGATTCTTTTTTTAGAATTTCTTTGGTTTCAGGGTTGACGTCAAAAAAATCAAATCTTTCACAATGTCCAAAATGCATACATAACTGATCTCCTGCGATAGGTAGCGCGATTTTCATTTTTTACTTCCTTTCACTGTTTTATTTTAAAGTTAAAGGTTGCTCCTTTCTTAGAAACACCCCAGTTCACAAGCTATGATTTTTATTTTTAATTTATTGGCGGCCTCGCGGATAAGCTTGGGCGATACTTTAAGTTCCTCCGCCAATTTCCTGGCTTCAGGGCAGCTTATTTTTTTCTCTGTCGAAGTTTTTTCAACCGCTTCTAAAATCGCTGAACTAACATCCACTGCCAACACATCCTTTGTTCTTACATTTATTGAATCCCCCATTTTAATTGCGCCGTCACCGGGAATGAAGATTTTAATTTAGTTCTCTTACCAAGCTTTCCCATGTTGTTCTCATATCTTTTGCCGCTGCCGATTCCGGGAATGCCACCACCGGGAATCCTTTGATCTGGGCTTCGGTGACAGCCCGGTCATAGTGAATCCTTCCTATAACAGTAATTCCACTCACCCTTGCTTTCTCCTCAATGTTTTTAGCTGTCTCATAGTTGAGATCATATTTGTTAATGCAAAGGAAAGTGGGAATTTTAAAATGTCTGGCCAGTTCGGCCACCCGTTCCAGGTCGTGCGCACCGGATACCGTGGGTTCCGTAACGATCAGCACGGCATCCGCACCGGTAATCGAAGAAATAACCGGGCAGCCGATACCAGGCGGGCCGTCAACAATAATGTATGGCAAATTGTCTTTTTCAGCGAGCATCCTTGCCTGATTGCGCACTAGAGAAACCAGCTTGCCGGAATTTTCTTCTGCGATGCCTAGCCTTGCATGGACCATCGGGCCGTATCGGGTGTCTGAAACAAACCACTGGCCGTTGACGGACGGCTCAAAATCGATGGCTTTCTCCGGGCAAAAGTAACTGCAAACACCACACCCTTCACAGGCTATATGGTCAATGATATAGGCAGGTTTTTTTCTCTCATCTTTGATTACAGCATTGAACCAGCAAATTTCTAAACATTTGCCACAACTGCTGCATTTGCCGGGAACAATTCTGGCGCTCTTGCCACCGGTAAAATCCTCTGTTTTTATAACTCGGGGGTCAAGCACCAGGTGCAGGTCCGCCGCATCCACGTCACAGTCCGCCACCACCGACCTTTCGGCCAGGACGACCAGGGAAGCCGCCACGCTTGTCTTACCGGTACCTCCTTTTCCGCTGATAACTACTATCTCTTTCACCGTCTCGCCTCTTTCACAATAGCAATTAGGAGATCTTCGAAAACGCCCCGGTAGCCAGAAGCAGCGGAAAACGCCAATTCACCTCTGGAATAAGCCTCGGCTATCCTGCGGTCGTCCGGGATCTCCGCCAACAATTTAACTTCTTTTTCCCTGCAGAAATCGCGGGCTAAATTATTATCCAGATCGGACCTGTTCACAACTACCGCGTGTGGGATACCCAGTTCTTTGATCATATCTAAGGCAAGGCCCAGGTCGTTCAGTCCGAAAGGGGTCGGTTCGGTGACAAGAATTACGAAATCCACTCCTTTGATCGCTGTGATTACCGGACATGAGGTGCCTGGGGGCGCGTCAACAATATTTAATAAATTATTTTTGCCTGCCGAACGAACTGTTTTGATTAGCGGCGTGCTCATAGCCTCGCCTATATTGAGCTTGCCATGGACAAAAGATATTTCCCCGGCTACTCCTTCTTCTACGAATCCAATTTCCCTGCTTTTTTCGGTAATTGCAGCGGTGGGACAGACCAACTGACAACCACCACACCCGTGGCACATTTTTTCAAAAGTGAGGACACTTTTATTAATGCACAAAATAGCGCTGTATTGACAAATCTCCCCGCAGGCGCCGCAAGCAATGCATTTTTCGGTGTCAACCGCCGGAACCGGCACGTTGACCGGGTAGCGGCGCACAATGCAGGGTTTCAGGAAGAGGTGCCCGTTTGGCTCTTCTACATCACTATCAAGATAAGCTGCTTTATATCCTGCTGCTGCCGCAGCACAGGCAAGATTTACAGAAACAGTAGTCTTACCTGTCCCTCCCTTGCCGCTTGCCACGGCAATAGTCAATTCTTTAGTCATTAAATTTACTCCCGAAGGGTTTTTCTAATCTTTATTTTCCAGTTCTTTAATGTGTTTTCTAATCTGTTCAAGGGCGCTTTCCAGGTAACCTGCTTCTTCCTTAAGAAGGTTTAGCTCATCCTCGCCGCTTGCCGGAAGTGTAACATGCTTTGCCAATAAGGAATTGGCAAAGTATCCACCTAGTCCAATAAGCATTCCGGTGGCAAAGTCGGAGCGCCACCAGCCGCGCTGTCCACCACGGCCAAGCTTTAGAGCTAAACTGGTACCAGGAAGAATACTACTTATACAAAATCCGCGTCCGCGTCCCGTCATTGCCCCCATACCTAATGGACCTTTTCCGTTAAATCCTGGCACAATACACTACCTCCCGACTCAGTAGTTTGTAAAGCTAACAGCAGCCCCTGCCCTGTCCTCCGCGTCCTTGGACCTGTCCGGCTCCCCGGCCGCCACCACGGCAACAATATCCGTTACCTTGACCTTTTCCCTGACCTTGACAGTTACCATGTCCTTGGCTCTGTCCGGCACCAGTTCCACACGGACCTAAACGCCTGCCTGCTCCCGGACCCCGGCCTTGTGGCCCGGTTCCATCTCTCCTCGGCATTTTTACATACCTCCATAATTTGATAAAACTTAAAGCCAGTGACCTTCTACATCTGCCTCTTCCGCTTCTGTCAGCATACCTTTTTTAAATCTTTCCAGGGTATCTGCTACAGTGCCATCGGCACCGGTAAACAACTTAATGCCTGCAACGCTTAATGTCCGAAAAGCCTTTGGTCCACAGTGTCCGGTGATTACAGCTTCCACTCCCTGGCGGCTGACTATTTCCGCCGATTGAATACCGGCACCCTGAGCAGCGTTCAAATTTTGATCATTACTCACTGCGTGGTAATCACCCGTATCTGTATCTACCACGACAAACCAGTTGCACCGGCCAAATCTAATATCTACCTTGCTTTCAACGGTTTGTCCCTGAGCGGAAATTGCTATTTTCAGCTTTAAACACCTTCTTTCGTTTTGTTTTCAACCGATAGATAGTCGCGTTCAATAATAAGTTATGGTCGTTATTTCATTACTATTATACGAAAAAAAAGTTTAACCTGTCAATTATATTGTGGCATAGATTTTAAGGATTATAAATTATTTATTCTAAATAACATCAATAAATATTTTTAAATATCTGAGGCATCAGGCACAAGACGAATTATTAGTTATCCATCCAATTTACCCTTTTGGGTGGATTTAACCATTGATTCAATCTCTTCCTTGTGTTCTGGAAGGATCCGCATAATCCAGTCTATAACAGCTTTATCGAAAGCCTCCACAGCCATACAAGAACAATGTAATTTTTGTTCAGGTAAACCGTTTAAAGCTTTAACAACGTCCTGGTCGTTTACATCTAAGGCTTCCATAATCGGCTTGCCTTTAACCAGTTCGCTAAAAACGCTGGACGTGGCAATAGCTGCCGGGCAGCCATGCACTTCATATTTTATATCTTTTAATTGATCGCCGTCGACTTTAATGTATATCTTTACATAATCACTGCATGAGGGATTACCCGCCATTCCAATTCCGTCAGCATTCTCAATTTTTCCAACGTTGCTCGGATTCATAAAATGATTCATTAATACCTCATTATCATAGACGCTGATTTCCATAATTTTGTACCCCCCTTGGTTGTGGTCACTAGCTCATAAATATTATAGATCCCATCTGTATAGATAATCAATAATCATATCGAATATTCTTAAGTTATAATATATAATATTTTTACATAAACAAACCCAATATTAATTTAATGATAATTCGATTATAGTCATATTATCTAAAGCTACATTTTTAAAATAAATAAATAATCCTTTTATAATTATTTGAAAATATATTATAAAATATTTACAATATATATTTATATATATATAATAAACTTATAAATTATATTTATAGGTGGTGATGATTAAATGCCTACCTGGGATGACGACAAACCAATGCTAAATATTGGTATAGTAGCACAACTACTTGTAGTTCACCCTGAAACGCTCCGTATATGGGAGAAAAATAAATTGATTAATCCAGCAAGAAAAAATAAGCAAAGACTTTATTCAAATAATAATTTAAAAAGGTTAAAGTTTATCCATAATCTAATTAATGTTAAAGGACTTAATATTGCAGGCGTGCAACAGGTCATTGCTATGTATTCCTGCTGGAAAACTAAAAGTTGCATAGATAGTCAAACCAGGAATAAAAGTGAGGCAGTAAACAAGTTTAAACCTTGTTGGAAGGAAAACGAATCATATTGCGTAGTGGTTCAGGATCAGGCGGATATTTGTAATGATTGTAAATATTATCAGAAAAGTTAAGTAATCT
>MVQK01000154.1 GCA_002067515.1 Pelotomaculum sp. PtaB.Bin013
TGCTTTTCTATGTATTTCTTCATTTCTAGGACGGTTTTGAATTTTAGAGAGATGGCTATTGCTTTAGCAGTTCCGGTGGCGATAATATCCCGATCTTTATGATAGTCAAGTTTACATGTTCTCCATATACCATCTCGACCCAAACCATAGTAAATAGTCGAACCTTTATCTGATGACATATTGAAATGGGCTAAAAGTTTTTTTATATCACCATGTGAAAATCGTATAGGCATCAGAAACCAATCGCTTTCTTTATTTTCTCCCCATCACCATTGCATCTAAGAAGTTTCAATAGATATAATTGCTTTGATTCAGGCTCAACTTTAGAAAACACATCTAACTTTTCAATGTAAATAGCAAGGAATTCAATTATAGTATTGACTAAGTCAACGACTGCTTCTTCAACGGTTTTACCTTCGCCATAAAGATTAATTTCATTTAATGAAACAGTATGAACGCAAAGTTCATCATCATATTCAACTATAGGGTTGAAAGGCAAATTGTCTAAAAGCTTATTTAAGTAAGAAGTCTTGATGTGTGATACTTCTTCGTTTTCACTTGTTGCGTTGTAGGTTATTACTTCAATTCCTTTTAAAGCAATTTTGTTGAGTTCAGAATAATATTTTTTCGTGTCTCTTATATTATACCTTGGTATGGAGTTAGATTGCATTTGCATTTTGTGGCCCCCCTTTCGGAATTCCATTTTAATTCCTCTCTTTCATTATATAATAAGTGGTTACTATGGTCAATGTAGCTACTGTGGTCACCGTGGTTTTTTATATTATATGCAATAACAATTTAAAGTAATCATAAAGTCAGGACATCAGAGGTGAATTATGTAGAGGGAATGGAATCTGATTATTCAAAAATAAAAAACCACCGAAGTGGTCTTGAACCACCGAAGTGGTCTTGCGTTTAATTGGTTGCGGGGAGGGGATTTGAACCCCTGACCTTCGGGTTATGAGCCCGACGAGCTACCAGCTGCTCTACCCCGCGACAGCAAAATTCATTATAGCACTAATACAACATGTAGTGCAAATCCTTATATTGGGAAAAGCGAGCGGAAGTCGTTGGCTTGTCAAGAAAAACCTTCTGGTTACTGTTGGTATTTTTAATTGCTATGTCCAATATCTGTGAGAAAGTATTTGGATTGTTGTTCTTTGTGGTTGGGGCTTTTGGTTTCTGGAAAAATTTCTTCTGAAAATCCTTTGGGAAGATAGGTGTCACTTTGATTTCGTATCCCATAAAACCAACTCCTAAATAGTCTTAATTATTTATACGATGTAGTATTTTATATTTGTAGGGTAATAAGCAAACTGGTAAAAAATAGCGGAGTGAAATAGGAAAAATATCTCAGAAATTTGTAGCAGAGTTATTGAAAACATGCTGGGGAGCTGGACAGATTGAAATTCGGGGATGCTAAGGGTTAGTGTGTGAATTAGTGGAGAATCAGGTATGCCATTAGATTAATTTTGGCGCGTAGCCATAGGTTAACACTTTTATTAACTCCTGCATATTATACAAAAAAAATAATAGGAGTGATATAAATGGCTTTCGGCGTGGATGGTGCTGTTGGAACTGGTTTTGGTAATGTCGGGTTTATTATTTTCCTGATCTTCATCCTGCTCATTTTTGGCGTGGGATGCTTCGGCGGCTGCATTTAGACTGTAAAAACTCAAATTGAAGGCTGTCTTTTATAACCACCGACTTTCATCATACCGGTGGTTATAATTTTGTTAAATGCGTTTACGTTAAAAACCTATATTACCATTTATTGAGTGTTGGTCAAGCATACGGGAAACATGTATAATAATAGGAAAAGGCCGAATCCCTGGGAAAACCCGGGGTACGGGGGACAAGTTCTTTTGGGGTGAATCGGTTTGATTTGCAAATCGTAGGGTGCCCTCTACCCGAACCCGTCAGCTAACCTCGGAGGCCGGAGGAGGGGTTATTATTGATTTTTGTTTTTCGTATCGTTGCGTGTTTTTTGTTGTCGTTTGGGATGTTCGCAGTACCAGCCGCTTCTGACGCCGCTATTCACAGCGTACAACCCGGGGAGAGTCTTTATTCTATCAGCATTGATTATGGTGTCTCATTGAATTCCCTGCTGGAGGCTAATGGAATTCAGGATTCTCTGATTTACCCGGGACAGCAGCTTTACGTTCCGGAAGGTGAATCAAATGGAGGAGACGCTTCCTATACCGTCCAGGCTGGGGATAGTCTTTATCTAATTGGTCAGAGATTTGGTGTGAGCTACCAGGATATTATGCGGTCTAATGGCCTAATTGATACCATCATCTACCCGGATATGGTTCTGGCCATCCCCGGCATACCCGTCAAAACTGCAGCACCCATGCCTCAGGTAAACAGGGGTGGCAACTTCCAGAGACCGTCATCGGCGGATGTTGATCTTTTGGCCCGTTTAATAACAGCCGAGGCTGACGGCGAACCTTATGCCGGGAAAGTGGCGGTTGGCGCTGTGGTGTTGAACCGGCTAAACAGTAATGGCTTCCCAAAATCAATTCAAGATGTTATTTATCAATACGATAACGGTACCTACCAATTCGAACCGGTCATGAACGGATGGATTGACAACCCGGCAAGTGCCCAATCCATACAGGCGGCCAAGGACGCGTTGAGCGGGGTAGACCCGACCAACGGAGCGCTTTATTTCTTTGCTAATTATGCAAAGAATTCATGGCTTTGGTCCAGACCTTTGAGCCGGGTTATCGGTAATCATGTTTTTACTTACTAGATATAAATAGTATATTTCATTTAGAGGGAACCCCTGGGCAATATACCCAGGGGTTATGTATATTTTATGCGCCGCTCCGGCCGTGCATCTAAAAAAGCCAGTGTGGGTAAAATATTAGCCAATGATCATTGTACGGCGCTTAGGCGTAATTTGTTTTTTAGGACGGAGCGGGGTGTGATGGATTGAAGCCGTCATATTGGTACTATGGGCTTGTTTTGGCCAGCCTCGTCATGCTCACCGTGGTATTACTACACCGGAGAGATTGGAAGCTGCTTGTGTTGCATCTAAGCATATTCAGCATGATCCACCCGTTTGAAGTTGTCATACTTGCCACGAACGGATACCGTTATATGCCGGGTATTTTCCCCACAGGCGTGGACAATTACCTGGGTACATATATATCGAATTTCTTCATCATCCCCGCTTCGGCAGTGCTAATATATGCCTATTCGCTTTCCTGGCGTTACATCGTGGGTTTTGCCGCTATTTTTACTTGTATTGACTGGTTATTTGCGGCGCTTGGCATTTACCAGCATTTTTGGTGGAAATCAATTTATACCGGTATTGGGTTGATTATCGTGTATGCCGTTAGCGGATGGCTTTGGAACGGTCTCAAAAAGCGGCGGCAAGTACTCCCGTTCCGGTTTCTCATGATTCTCTTGACGTATTTCTCAATTGAAAGCGCCATTACTTTCGCCGTGAACAGAGGCGGGCAACTCTTTAAATTGCTAATCGCTTACTATGAGCTTAGCGCCCCGGGGAAACTACAGTTAATCTTGGCCAGTTCATATCATCTCATCGTAAGTGTCATAGTAGCGCTTTTTCTTGGCATAAAAATGCCTTTGCGTTATAGAACTCTTGGGGTGGGTATGATCATCGTATTGAACTGGGCAATCGGTCACTTCGGCATATTCGTACCGCAAGTTGGTATTACCTCGCACCACCTAATCCTAGTTCAGATTGTCTCCGTGGCTGTGCTCATATTCTTATTCAAGGCCGCGAAATTAAACTATCTTTTTCCATGAATTTACTTTACCGCGTAAAAAACACAATATCACCAAATTTTGCCCCTGCAACTATACCGACACATTCACACTTGATTTTTAGCAGGAAAAAAACCTTATCTTTAGCTGTCTCTTCATGTTCCAGGGACTCGAAGTTGGCTTGGCCTTTCGATATAATCAGGCCTGTTTCCTTTAACAGTTTTTGGGTCTCTTCCGATACCTTTTGCAGAGGCGCGCCGAGATAGTTTGACCCGGTGGTTACAATCCTGGCTATATTGTCCATCCCCACCTCTATGGCGTCCTCCATCGTGGCGTCATTCAACACTGGCCCGCCTTTGACAATATAGGTCACTTTTTTTCCCATGGATACCAGTTCTTCTATTAATAATTTGTCAAACACTATTTCGCCGGCGTTGTCTCCCAAGATGATTATGTTATTTTCTTGATTCATTTTTTTAACAAATGAACCGAAGTCATCTTTTGAAAAACCTGTATTCAGGCTGTGTTTTAAACTCGCGTTTATATCAAAACTTTTATTGATGCCCAGGTCTATTACGTTTCCGGACACAGATATTTTTAAGGCGTCATTTAGCCTGCTTTTCGACCCTTTCAAGTATTCCTTCAATTCCGGGTATAATTCAAGGGCCAGGAGATTTGACTTTTTCTTCGCTTCTAAATACGGATCATCATTATTTATTAGTTTGTATACTTTTTGCAGTAGTTCCGTTGAATTTTCAGCCGGGGTCCTTCTGCTGTCCATGATTTTAATGTCGTCCATCAGTTCGTACAAAATTGGATACTGCCTGTCCTCGTTTATTCCGGCAATGGTCATACAGGTGACCGCCTGTTTGAGGTAACAGTATACACAGTCAACAAAGCATCGCATGACGTCACCTCCATTATTGATCCTGTCATTAACTATAGTTTAGCATAGATTGGAAAGCCACATGCTTATTTTAAATTGGGTGACATCCGGCTGGCAGATGGCATCGCTTGTGAATGGTTGTTGGAACATAATTTAGTATATTTTATTGCTGATGTAACCAATGGTAACTTTTACAATATTATATTTTAAGAATAAATATAATTTTGGGTGGTTTAAATGGAGGGAATATTAAGTCTGATTAAGAGTATCATCGGTACTCTGGAACTTTCGCATATAACAAATACCTTGCTAAATGTAATTATACCCGCGTTGTCCGCTATGGCTATTGAATACTTGCGCCGGAGGCTGGGTACTGAGAAGATGCAGCGTGTTAAGGAAGAACTGCTTGCGAAGCAGGACCTGGCAGCTTTGGCCGTTAGGTTTGTAGAACAGGTTTACGTGGAAATTCACGGCAAGGATAAGTACGAGAAAGCAGCAGCCTGGCTTTTTGCCAGGTCATCGCAGTGTGGACTGAAGCTGACTGAAGGAGAAGCTAAGGGTCTCATAGAAGCAGCGCTTCGTAAAATTAAGGATGCCATGGGTGATGAGTGGGGAAAGCAAGTTGAACAAAAGTGACAAGAGCGTTTACAATTCTGCATGCTAAGCCACCTGACCTGCCGGGTGGTTTCTCCTTTTAACCGGTTATTTATCATTGGCTCGAACTTAACTTAATAATATAATAATTGCCAAAATAAAATAAATATAGTAATGTAAATTTAATATTAAATTAATAAATTATAATCTTTGCCGAGCGGAGGTATGAACTTTGCGTTACACGCCGAAATCCGAGTTGGACCAAAGGATTGCCAAACTGCAAAACGCTATGAGACAGCATGATATCGACGGGGCAGTAATCGTTCAGAACGCCGACCTCTTTTATTTCGCAGGAACCATTCAACGTTCTCATCTTTTTGTGCCGTCGGAAGGCAAGCCGTTGTTATTGGTCAAAAAAAGCCTGGAGCGGGCTAAAGAAGAATCACC
>MVQK01000155.1 GCA_002067515.1 Pelotomaculum sp. PtaB.Bin013
GGGTTTGCAAAAAGCTGCAGATTATCATCACAGATATGGCAAGACGGCCATTGTCATTTCCCGTTTTCCCCTGTCAGCTTTAGGCACTTTCGTAAATGCTTTTGCCGGGATTACTGATTTTAAATTTTGTATCTTTTTTGTGACAACCGCCATTGGAGAGTTGTTGTGGAGTTGTTTTTATTTGGGTTTGGGCTACTGGTTTAGTGATTCGTGGGAGCAGACCGCTCTGCTGGTAAGTCAAATAGGACAGCTCGGGCTCCTTATTTTTGTTTTAGTTGTAATCACATATATTGCCAGAAAGCTCTATTTAGCCTTAAATACAAAAAACAAATCAACCGGGACAAACAATAATTAGCGTAGTTTGCAACGTAGGCAGCGTAACGTTTGCAACCTCACTGTTATTCAAGAATGAATCAAAAAGGTATATCATGGATCATAATTTGCAATTAACCCACAAATGCACACAAAAAGTTCACAATATATAAACAATACTTACACAAAATGAACACCAAATGATAATTTTTAAGTGGTAATATAAAATTAATCGGTGTACCGATTCATATAAAATGAAAGAAGGGGTTTTATGTTGAAATCAAAAAAATGGCGTGTTGGTGCTATTCTTTTAGCTGCGGTTATCCTGACAGGGGCTTTTAGCAGTGCATCATTTGCCAGTTCCAACAATCCCAAAGCTGTTGTAAGCAACATGAACCAAGGGTTTTTCGTGTACAACACAGACTTTAGCGCCGCGGACAACGACTTTTGCCAGAGTTTTACCAGCCAGAGCTTTACTTCAGGTGATAAACAACACCGATTTTTGTCAAAGTTTGGCTTCTTTAAGAACAAGGGTCAAATACGTAAAGGAAACTTTAACAATTACAAGGTGAAGGTGAACGGACACGGTCTTGATCTAGTTGCTCAAGCGTTGGGAATGACAACTGATCAGCTTAAATCCGACCTGCAGGCCAACAAAAAATTTTCTGATATCGTTGCCGCCCAAGGTATGACGATGGATCAGTTTAAGGAAAATATTAAGGAGTTAATAGCAGGACAGACTCCCACCACTCCCGGCCAAACGGCGCTCAGCATCACGACCGCGGCACTGGCAAACGGCCAAGTGAATAGCGCGTATAATACCGGCATCAGTGCCACTGGCGGTACATCACCTTATAGTTTCAGCTTAACAAGCGGGAGCCTTCCCGCAGGGTTAAGTCTGGCCAGCAACGGAACGATCAGCGGCACTCCAACTACCGCGGGCACCTGGAACTTTACCATAACGGTAACAGACAACGCATCGGTCAGCGTGAGCCAAGCATATAGCCTTACCATCGACCAAACGGCGCTCAACATCACGACCACGGCACTGGCAAACGGCCTGGTGAATAGCGAATATAACGCCGGTATCGGTGTCACCGGCGGTACATCACCGTACAGCTTCAGCTTAACCAGCGGAGGCCTTCCCACGGGGTTAAGTCTGGCTAGCAACGGAACGATCAGCGGCACCCCAACTACCGCGGGCACCTGGAACTTTACGATAACAGTAACAGACAACGCGTCGGTTAGCGTGAGCCAAGCATTTAGCCTTACCATTCAGGCCTAAACCCGGCTCATCGGCAGCAACCGACCAACGGAAAAATATAGCCATAATTTAAACCCCACCTCTTCTATATAAGATAGAGTATTGATGGTGGGGATTTTTATTTTGAACCAATCGGCGTTTATGGGGGCAAAATGCTTGATATTGTTAACTGAAGTTGAAGTTTGCAGTAATGATACTGAAAAAAGCCTTCTTGATAAAAATGTTAAGGATTTACATTAATCTGTATAGGGATATAATTATACTCAAACGGAGTCGGTGTTTATATTAATTTCATGATTAATTGGAGGGATAATATGTTCAGTGAAAACAGTAAACCCGTGGGACTAAAAAAAGTTAACAGCACTGTTATATTGACTATTGATAATCCACCAGTAAACGCCCTAAGCATTGAAACCCTTAATGCTATAGATCAAGCTCTAGACCATATTTTGGCGGAAAGAGAGATTAAGTCCGTAATCATAACCGGGGCAGGTGGCGCTTTTATTGCCGGATTAGATATCAAGATACTTCTTTCATTAGATGAGGTTTCCGCGCGAAATTTTATGCACCGTGGTCAGAGTATAATGCAAAAAATCGCGGATTTACCCATTCCAACCATAGCTGCTATTAACGGTCCGGCGCTTGGCGGGGGAAGCGAGCTGGCATTGGCTTGTGACATTCGCTTAGCCGATATCAACGCTCGCCTCGGATTTCCAGAAATAAACCTTGGTGTTATGCCAGGTTTTGGAGGAACTCAGCGGATATCCCGAATGGTTCCCTTGTGTAATGCGTACGAAATGCTATATACCGGAGAATTAATTACTGCCGGGGAAGCCTGCCGGATAGGGATGATCAATCGGGTGGTCCCCCAAGGGCAGGTTCTGAATGAAGCAATCAAACTAACTGAAAAAATAGCGTCTAAAAGGCAGTTAGGAATACAGGCGATAAAACAGGCTGTTAAACTTGGCAAACAGCTTTCTTTACGTGATGGTTTAGCTGTCGAAGCGGAATTATTGGGTAAATTATGTAAGGGTGAAGATGTCAAGGAAGGTGTTAAAGCTTTTTTTGAAAAACGCTCACCTGTTTTTCATGATTAATAATTGAATGTGGCAGCACTGGGGGGGGAACGATGCCCATGTGACTTTATTTCCGCTTCTCCCCCTTTGTTATATAACCAGGCGCCTTAAACGGCCTCTGCAACTTTCTCAAGATTACTCGCAGATGAAGCCAATTCTTCTTTATCCGATATACCAATTGTGTTGTGCACTGTTACTGAAACCCTATACCTTAAACACCTTTCTCTTAAACAGTTCTTGTATTATTATTCCCGCTATGAAGCCGGCGCCCATATTCCAAATGGCAAATCCGGCTGTTGCCAACAACGTATAATAATCACTCTTTTCCCTGCCCACATCACGGGCTGAAGCAGCCAGCTCCAAGCCGGCGAAAAATAAAATTACACCCAGTACGCTCAAAGGAAAAATTTTAAATATTAACAATACCGAACTGCTGAAACATAGTCCTGTTATCAATAAAAAAACACCCACGATTATCAAAGCCCCGCCGGTCCGGGCGCCGAAACGAACGTGTCCGGCCATGCCCCCGGCCCCGTGGCACATGGGGATACCCCCAAATAACGGGGAAATGAGGTTTAGAATCCCCTGGGAAACAGCAATTTTCTTTTCGGTGACAGGCCGTTCAGGAAACAACCTGTTATTTTCAGCTGTTATGGCAATAACAGCGTTACCGAGGGTTAACGGCGCCTGGGGAATGCCCAAAATGAGCGTGCCCTTTACGAAGTCAGTCCATGTGATTTGTCCTAATACAAAGTGGGGCAGTTGGAAATCAAAATGGATACCGGACAATTCCTTAAAAAGCTCAGGATTCCTTACCAGAGCGGCAATTAATCCAAAGATGATTAAGACAAACATGGCGGGGATTCGCCTGCCGGCAAGCAGCATAAAAGTAATTGCCAGAGCGATAACAGCCACGATAAAATCGGACTTCATCATTTTGATACCTTCCATGATAAAGGACAGGCCCAAGCCTAAAACGATACCCCTGACAACCGGTTTGGTAACCATTCGGGAGATAATATCAAGAGTCCCCGTCAGTCCCATGGCCAGCCAGAATATACCGGTAAAAATTCCGGCCCCCCAGACCATACCCGGTGTGATGGCGGCCGCCTGGGTGATTGCGGCGCTGCCGATCGCTTTCATGGGTTGAATAGGAATAGGCGTTCGGTAATACAACCCTGAACAAATTAACAGGATGCCGAATGTAACCAACAAACCCAGCGGCTCTATCTTCATTATCATGATATAGCCCATTGCAAAAGGTATAAATGTTCCCAAATCGCCAAAAGCGCCGGCCCACTCATAACGATCAAAGCGATTACGCGGGGTTTTAACTGCCGCAGTATCAGTGCTTTCCGTTTGAGATATTTAAACTCACCCCTCGCAATGTTTTTTTACCTGCATCTATAATTCAATTCGACAGCACAAACCATAATTCCTATTTAATAAAAATGACTTCATTTTGATTACAAAATGTTTCCCCGGTAAAAAATTGCAATATTCTTCATATTTTGATAAGATAATTACCAAAATAGTGGAGGTGAATAATATGGCAGGTGCAAAAATTTTTGTTCGTGAGCGGCGCAAAGTAGGAGAAAAAGAGAAACAGCCGCGTTATTTCGTGGTGGCCGTGGCGGGCGTGGATCTAAAAATCAAGGCAAAGCATATCAGGAAAATGGAAATAGAAGAGATCGCCGGCGTCATAGGGGCTGACGTTGTATACCTGAAGGCCGGGAAAGACAACAAGGAAGATGATGACCTCGATGACGACGACAATGAATAAAAAAGAAGGTTAGAATATGGCTCTGATCCGTGAAAAGGATAGTAAAAGGCTGCATGTCAAAAGCAAGCTGATGGGCGAGACCCTCGTGGGCAAGACATTTTTAAAAAGTCTGGAGTACAGGGAACCGTTTAAAATCTTGCCCGACGTGAATGTGCTTAAAATCGGCGGCCAGAGTATTACCGACATGGGGGCTAAATCAGTCCTGCCGATTATAAAAGAGATTGTCGAAAACGCCGGCAAACACAAAATGATCATCGCGACCGGTGGTGGAACCCGCTCCAGGCACGCTTACGCCATCGCCATGGAACTGGGTATGCCAACAGGGATAATATCAAAGCTGGGCCAGAGCATATCCGAGCAAAATGCCCTGATGATAAGCATGCTGCTGCTGCCTCACGGGGGGATCAAGGTCGGACACGACGACATTCCAAAACTGGGCGCCTATTTTAACCAGGGCTGCATTCCGGTGATTCACGGCATGCCGCCGTATGGGTACTGGGAGCACCCGCCGGAGGAAGGCCGCATTCCCAGCAACCGCACCGATGTCGGGACGTTTTTGCTTGCCGAGGTGATTGGAGCCAGGCATTGCATTCTGATTAAAGACGTTGACGGTTTGTATGCGAACAATCCGAAAGTAGATCCGGATGCCGAATTCATTCCAAAGATTGGCGCTAAAGAGTTGCTGGACAGGGACCAGGACGACCTGGTCGTGGAAAGGGTTGTGCTGGAGCTGCTCACCCGTTCCCAGAACATGAAACAAATTCAAATTGTCAACGGCCTCAAAGAAGGCAACATCACCAGAGCTTTAAACGGTGAACATGTGGGTACCATCATATACAAAGACAAGTAAACAGAATACATTCTTAGGAACATTCATCGGGGACATCCAAACGTTTAAGAGGTTTGTCCCTTTTTCTTTTTCCGTCAAACCCCGCACAGCTTTGGGTAATTTTTTCACCTTAAAGTAAGGCCGCAGTTTCGTTATAGTAACCTATTTAGAACCCTTGCCATAAAATATTACAACATTTAACAATCCGGCAAGGGGGTTTTATCTTGAATTACACTGTGCAAGCGGGAGAAACCTTATTTCTTATCGCTCAAAAATACAGCGTAACCCTGGACACCTTGATCGCGGCCAATCCTCAGTTAGCGGACCCGGGCCTTATTTTCCCGGG